>NZ_JBEWYX010000007.1:0-180506 GCF_041366455.1 Pseudoclavibacter sp. JSM 162008 | reverse complement strand
GCAAGGCCTACGGCCTCCAGGGCTTCCACTTCTACACCCGCGAGAAAGCCGTCACCAGCCGCTGGCTCGACCCCGCCAAGCACGGCGGCATCAACCTCGGCTTCCCCGAGAACGACTGAGCAGCCCAGAACGACTAGCCTCCACCGGCTAGCCAGACCATTCGCACCTAGAAAGACTCACGAGCAATGTCCTCACAAGCAGCAGCAGAGAACACCTGGTTCAGGGCCCGCGGAGCCCTCTCGCGAGACGGCTGGGAGAGCGTCGTCGATGCGACGCTCCCCGGCTGGGAACACACGGGCATCCGAGTCGCAGACCTCTCCGAGGGTGTGCGCCTCGAGCTGCCCGCAGGCGACATTGAGCGAATGGTCATCCCCCTCCGCGGAGACGCGGCCCTCGAGCTCGACGGGACGGATGCGCCCGCATCCGTCGAGCTCGAGGGCCGCCCCTCGGTCTTCGACGGTCCGGCAGACGTCGCCTACCTGCCCGTCGGCACCAGCGCCGTCGTCACGGGGAACGGCAGGATCGCCGTCGCCGAGGCGCCGACGACCCAGGTCTTCCCGTTCCAGGTGCTCCGCAAGGGCGACGTGCCGGTCGAGCTGCGCGGCGCCGGCCGCTCGAGCCGGCAGGTGCAGAACTTCGGCATCCCCGGCTCGCTGCAGGCCGCCAAGCTCATCGTGTGCGAGGTCATCACACCGGCCGAGAACTGGTCGTCGTACCCGCCCCACAAGCACGACGAGCACCACCCGGGCCACGAGAGCCGCCTCGAGGAGATCTACTACTTCGAGAGCGAGCCCACCAAGAACGCGACAGTCCCCGAGGGCGCTGACGCCTTCGGCATGTTCGCGACCTACACGTCGCCGGCGGGCGAGATCTCCATCAACGAGATCGTGCGCACGGGAGACATCGCACTGGTCCCGTTCGGCTACCACGGCCCCGCCGTCGCGGCCCCAGGCTACGACCTGTACTACCTCAACGTCATGGCCGGCCCAGATGAGGCGCGCGAATGGCTCATCAGCGACGACCCGGCCCACGGCTGGGTGCGCGATCAGTGGACCTCCCAGGAGTTCGACTCCCGCCTCCCCTACGGCCCCCAGCAGTAACGCCGCGCTTCCAGCGCACCAGCACCAGCTCAGTACCAACGCAGAAAGATGACGCAGATGTCAACCAAGCGAATGACCGTCGGCCAGGCGCTCGTCGAGTTCCTCGGCAAGCAGTACACCGTAGACGGCGACGTGCGCGAGCGCACGATCCCCGGCATGTTCGGGATCTTCGGCCACGGCAATGTCGCCGGCATCGGCCAGGCGCTCAAGCAGGCCAACGTCGAAGACCCGAGCCTCATGCCGTACTTCCAGGCGCGCAACGAGCAGGCGATGGTGCACCAGTCGGTGGGTTACGCGCGCATGCGCCGCCGCCGCGCGACGTACGCGAGCGCCGCATCCGTCGGACCGGGCGCCGCCAACATGCTCACGGGTGCCGCCCTCGCGACGGCCAACCGCCTGCCGGCACTGCTCCTGCCGAGCGACACCTTCGCGACGCGCGTCTCCGACCCCGTGCTGCAGCAGCTCGAGTTCCCGCACGACACGGGCATCCAGGTGACGGATGCGTTCCGTCCCCTCTCCCGCTTCTTCGACCGCGTGCAGCGCCCCGAGCAGCTGTTCTCGATCGCACTCGCCGCCATGCGCGTCCTCACCGACCCTGCCGAGACGGGTGCCGTGACGATCGCGCTGCCGGAGGACGTCCAGGCCGAGCTCATCGACGTGCCGCTCGCCTTCCTCGAGGAGCGCGAGTGGCACATCCGCCGTCCCCTCCCCGAGGCCGGTCCGCTCGCCCGTGCTGTCGAGGCGATCAAGAACGCGAAGAACCCGATCATCGTCGCGGGCGGCGGCGTCATCTACTCGGGAGCTGAGGACGAGCTGCGCGCTTTCGTCGAGGCCACCGGCATCCCGGTCGGCACGAGCCAAGCCGGCGGCGGGTCCCTCGACTGGGACCACCCGCAGTACCTCGGCGGCATCGGAGCCACCGGCACGACCGCCGCGAACCGCCTCGCGGCGCAGGCCGACGTCGTCATCGGCATCGGCACGCGCTACAGCGACTTCACGACGGCGAGCCGCACGGTGTTCCAGAACGACGGCGTGCGCTTCGTCAACATCAACGTGGCCGCCTTCGACGCCTACAAGCACGGCTCGCAGCTGCCCGTCGTGGCGGATGCGCGCGAGACGCTCGTGAAGCTCATCGGCGCCCTCTCCGGGTTCCGCGTGAGCGACGACTACTCGCGGCAGATCGCCGCCGAGAAGAGCGGGTGGGATGCGGCCGTCGACGCCGCGTTCGAGCCGAGCGGGCTCGAGCTGCCGGGCCAGCCCGAGATCATCGGCGCTGTGCAGGGCGCAAGCGACCCGCGCGACGTCGTCGTCCAGGCCGCCGGCTCCCTGCCGGGCGACCTTCACAAGCTCTGGCGCGTGCGCGACCCGCTCGGCTACCACGTCGAGTACGCGTTCTCCTGCATGGGCTACGAGATCGCAGGCGGCATGGGCGTGCGCCGCGCGGCTCCCGACCGCGACGTGATCGTCATGGTCGGCGACGGCTCGTACCTCATGCTCCACACCGAGCTCGTGACTGCCGTCGCCGAGGGCATCAAGATCATCGTCGTGCTCATCCAGAACCACGGCTACGCCTCCATCGGCCACCTCTCCGAGACGGTCGGCTCCGAGCGCTTCGGCACCTGGTACCGCGCCTTCGACGAGGCCGGCTCGAACTTCCAGGGCGACGAGATCCTCCCCGTCGACCTCGCCGCCAACGCGCGCAGCTACGGCATCACCACGATCGAGATCGAGCCGAGCGCCAACGCCATCAGCGACCTGCGCGACGCCATGGCCGCGGCGAAGGCATCTGACACGTCGACCCTCATCCACATCAACAGCAACCCGCTCCTCTACGCCCCCGACGGCGAAGGATGGTGGGATGTGCCGGTCGCCGGGACCTCCACGCTCGACTCCACGAAGAGCGCGCTCGAGGCCTACAAGGAGCAGAAGGCCGCCCAGCGGCCGCTCCTCGGCTGACGCCACGACAACACCCTCTTCTCGACCTCCCCGAACGACCCTCAACAGAAAGCAGACGACGATGTCGCAGAGCATCCGAATCGGAACCGCACCTGACTCCTGGGGCATCTGGCTCCCCGACCACCCGGGCCAGATCCCGTGGCAGACCTTCCTCGACGAGGTCGTCAAGGCGGGTTACACGTGGATCGAGCTCGGCCCGTACGGCTACCTCCCCACCGACCCCAACCAGCTCTCCGACGAACTCGAGTCGCGCGGCCTGAAGCTCTCGGCCGGAACCGTCTTCACGGGTTTCCACAACGAGGACGAGAGCCAGTGGCAGCGCGCCTGGGACCAGGCCATCGCCGTCGCGGGGCTCGCCTCGAAGCTCGGCGCCGAGCACCTCGTGACGATCCCCGACATGTGGCGTGACGACATCACGGGCCAGGCGAAGGAGCCCCGCACGCTCGACGCCGAGCAGTGGACGCGCCTCGCGGCCGGCCATGACCGCCTCGGCAAGGCACTCCTCGAGGAGTACGGCGTCAAGCAGCAGTTCCACTCGCACGCCGACAGCCACGTCGGCACGTACCGCGAGGTCGAGCGCCTGCTCACCGAGACCGACGCTCGGTACACGAACCTCTGCCTCGACACGGGTCACTTCTCGTACTACGGCGGCGACAGCCTGCGCCTCCTGAACGCCTACCCCGAGCGCATCGGCTACCTGCACCTCAAGCAGGTCGATCCTGACCGCCTGTTCGACGTCCTCAAGAACGATGTTCCGTGGGCCGAGGCCGCAGCCGACATGATCATGGTCGAGCCGCCGAACGGCATCCCGGAGCTCGGCCCCATCGTGGCCCGTGCCGCCGAGATCGACCCGAACATCTTCGGCATCGTCGAGCAGGACATGTTCGGCTGCTCTGCCGACCGCCCGTACCCGATCGCCGAGCGCACGCTCAAGCACATCTGCGGCTCCACGCCGGCAGCCCGCGCGAAGTAGCGCCAGAGAAGAACAGGAACCATCGACATGACTTCAACTGACCTCCGCGTCGGCGTCGTCGGCGCCGGCCTCATGGGCGCAGACCACATCGCCCGCATCACGAAGCGCATCAGCGGTGCCATCGTCTCGGCCGTCATCGAGCCGGACGAGGGACGCGGCACCGCGGCCCTGCAGAACGCGCCGGGCGCGCAGTGGTTCACGAGCATCGAGGACGCCATCGCGGCGAACGCCGTCGACGCGGTGGTCATCGCGACGCCAGGCAAGTTCCACGAGCCCGTGCTCCTGCCCGCCCTCGCGGCGAAGCTCCCCATCCTGTGCGAGAAGCCGCTGACGGCAGACTCCGCGTCGTCCCTGCGCGTCGTCGAGGCCGAGATGGCCGCGTCAGACCGACCGCTCATCCAGCTCGGCTTCATGCGCCGCTTCGACGCCGAGTACGCCCGCCTGCGCGAGATCATCGCCTCGGGCGAGGCAGGCGAGCTGCTCGCGCTGCGCGCCGTGCACCGCAACCCCGACGTGCCCGAGACGTACACGCAGGACATGCTCATCAACGACTCGGTCGTGCACGAACTCGATGTCATCCCGTGGCTCGCGGGCAGCGAGATCCGCAGCATCGAGATCAAGTACATGCGTCGCAACCCGAACTCGCCCGAGCGCCTCCGCGAGCCGATCCTCGTGCTCATGGAGCTCGAGAACGGCATCCTCGTCGACGTCGAGATGAACGTCAGCATCAAGTTCGGCTACCAGGTCGCGACCGAGGCAGTGTTCTCGAACGGGCTCGCCCGCATCGGCCAGGCCAACGGAGTGCAGACCTGGTCGGACGGCTCGTTCGCGAAGGAGGAGCACCGCTCGTTCGTGACCCGCTTCGCGGCCGCCTACGACGTGCAGATCCAGCGCTGGGTGGACGCGGTCGCCCGCGGAACCATCGACGGCCCGGACGCGTGGCAAGGCTACCGCGTCGCGCTCGCCTGCGAGGCCGGCGTGAAGGCGTTCGACGGTGGCATCGTCGAGGTCCAGCAGGTGGAGCGCCCCGCGTTCTACGACAAGGCGTAAGGAGAGACTCCGATGGTTCGCATCGCGCTGGACCCGACGCCGTTCCACCACGACGCCGGCTTCCTCGACTTCCCCGACATCGCAGCCCGCCTCGGCTACGAGTACCTGCAGATCACGCCCCACCCCGATTTCTCCTGGTTCTTCCGCCACCCGTCGGCCGATGACGCGTACGCGCTGAAGTTCAAGAAGCGGGCGGCGGATGCAGGGGTCAAAATCCCCGCCATCCTGCCGGTGCAGCGCATCTCGGGGCCGGAGGAAGCCGGCCGCCTCGCGGCGGTCCGCAACTTCACGCGGGTCATCGAGTTGGCGTCGCTGCTCGAGATCCCCGTGATCAACACGGAGTTCAGCGGAGAGCCCTCCCAGTTCAACGAGTCGGAGGACGCCTTCCACCGCTCGATGGAGACGCTGCTGCCGATCCTCGAGCGCGAGGGCATCCAGCTCAACATCGACCCGCACCCCAACGACTTCGTCGAGGACGGGCTCGAGGGGTGGCGCGTCATCCGCGGTCTGAACAGCAAGAACGTGGGCTTCGTCTACGTCGCCTCGCACACCTTCCACTACGGCGACCGGGCGAGGACGCTGCTCCCCGAACTGGGTGAGCGGCTCGGCGCCGTCTACACGGCGGACACGTTCGACCACCACCGCTCGCACGGCCTGCGCTACATCTCGAACCCTCCCGGGAACGAGGCGCGCATCCACCAGCACCTCCGCATCGGCGACGGAGATGTCGACTTCGCTGAACTGTTCGCGACGTTGAAGCAGATCGGGTACCTCGACCGTCCGGACGCGCTCATCGTCTCGAACGTCTTCGCCGAGGACGAGCGGGCCGACGAGGTCTCCGCGTTCCAGCTGGAGAAGATACGGGAGCTTGTCGCCTCCTCCTGACGCCGTGTGGCCCCGCAGCTCTGAGCTGCGGGGCCACTGTCACTCCCGACGGATTTGTCAGGACATATTCACATCACGTCATTCTTCGGTTACCATCAAGACACGCGTTCGCAGAAGACGCGCCAGCAGCACCGCACAACCTTGCTCCACCTCGCAGCATCCACGACAAGGACGTCCAAATGGCCTCATCGCATCCGGCGGGCAACACCGCCGAGAAATCACTCCCGCCCCTCACAGCTGGGCCGCACCGTTCGCGGCTCGGGCTGATCTCGATCGTCGCGTGCTTCGGCGGTCTCCTCTTCGGCTACGACACCGGTGTCATCAACGGCGCCCTGAACCCCATGACCGAGGAGCTCGGTCTGACGCCGCTCACGGAAGGCGTCGTCACGAGCTCGCTCGTCTTCGCGGCCGCCATCGGCGCCATCTTCTGCGGCCGCCTCTCCGATGGCTGGGGCCGCCGCAAGACGATCATCATGCTCGCCGTGCTCTTCTTCCTCGGCACGCTCGTCGTCGTCTTCACCCCGAACTTCGAGGTGCTCGTCGTCGGGCGCGTCCTCCTCGGCCTCGCCGTCGGCGGAGCATCCACGGTCGTCCCGGTCTTCCTCGCCGAACTGGCGCCGTACGAGATCCGCGGATCCATCTCCGGCCGCAACGAAGCCGCCATCGTCATCGGACAGCTCTCCGCGTTCATCATCAACGCCATCCTCGGCAACACGCTCGGACACCTCGACGGCGTCTGGCGCATCATGTTCGCCATCTGCGCCATCCCGGCCATCTGCCTCTTCTTCGGCATGCTGCGCATGCCGGAATCGCCCCGCTGGCTCGTCGAGAAGGGCCGCGACGCCGAGGCGCTCGAGGTGCTCAAGACCATCCGCTCGCCCGAGCGCGCCGAAGCTGAGCTCGCACAGGTCGAGAAGGTCGCACTGGAAGAGGGCCAGGAGAAGCAGGTCGGCTTCGCAGCCATCCTTAAGAACAAGTGGCTCCTGCGCATCCTGCTCGTCGGCATCGGACTCGGTGTCGCCCAGCAGCTCACGGGCATCAACTCGATCATGTACTACGGCCAGATCGTGCTCATCGAGTCCGGCTTCGACTCGAGCGCGGCCCTCATCGCCAACATCGCGCCAGGCGTCATCGCCGTGGTCGGTGCGTTCATCGCGCTCTCCTACATGGACAAGTTCGACCGCCGCAAGACGTTCATCATCGGCTTCACGCTGACGACGATCTGCCACCTGCTCATCGGCTTCTCGTCCATGGTTCTCGAGGTCGGCAACCCGCTGCGCCCCTGGGTCATCCTGTTCCTCGTCGTCGCGTTCGTCGGGTCGATGCAGACGTTCCTCAACGTGGCCGTCTGGGTGTACCTCTCCGAGGTCTTCCCGCTGCACATGCGCGGCATCGGCATGGGCGTCTCGATCTTCTTCCTCTGGGTCGCGAACGGCTTCCTCTCGCTGTACTTCCCCTCGCTCGTCGACGGAATGGGCATCACTGGAACCTTCTTCCTGTTCGGCGCGCTGAACGTGGTCGCGCTCATCTTCGTCGCAACGCAGATCCCGGAGACCCGCGGCCGCACGCTCGAGTCGCTGGATGAGGGCGTCACCACCGGCGCGATCTTCCTCCCGACCGCGAAGAAGTAGCTTCTCCGCACCGCAGACGAGCGACGGGCTCGGCCGATTCGGCCGAGCCCGTCGCTCGTCTGCGGGTCGCTCGCGGGCCGCGTCCACCGCTCGACCACGGAGCTCGACAGATTGTGTAACAATCTTCCCGTGGCCCCACTCCTGCTTGTCCTCCTCGCCGCGGTCTGCTTCGGCACGACCGGCACCGCGCAGGCGCTCGGGGCACCAGAGGTGTCCGCCTTCTCGCTCGGCTCGGCCCGCCTCGCGCTCGGCGGGACCCTGCTCGGCGCCTGGGCGCTGCTCACGGGGCTGCGTCGCCGCGGCGCCCGCGGATACTCCCAGAAGCCCGCGCCGGACGCCGTCCGGCTCCGCCGCCCGAATCGCGCCCAGCTGGGACTCATTGCCCTCGGCACGCTCGGCGTGCTCCTCTACCAGCCGCTCTTCTTCGCGGGCACGGCGGGCAGCGGCGTCGCTGTGGGCACCGTCCTCGCGCTCGGATCAGCACCGGTCCTCACGGGACTGCTGCAGTGGGCACTCGAACGCCGCTTCCCCGGGGTGAGCTGGGGCGTCGCGACCGCGATCGCCGTCCTCGGCGTGGGCCTCATCGCGGCGGCTGGCGCGGGCGACTCGGGCGGTGCGAACCTCGCCGGGATCGCTGCATCGATCGGCGCCGGCGCGAGCTACAGCATCTACACCCTCTCGGCGAAGGCACTCATGAACCGAGGCTGGAGCGCCGACGGCACCATGGGCATGGTCTTCGGCGTCGCCGGCATCGCCAGCATCCCGCTGCTCCTCGCGAGCGGTGCCGAGTGGATGCTCACCCCGGCTGGGCTCGCGACGGCGGCCTGGCTCGGCGTCGTCACGACGACCATCGCCTACCTGTGCTTCGGGGCTGGCCTCGCGAAGCTGCAGGCAGCGACCGTCTCGACACTGACGCTCGCGGAGCCGCTGACTGCGAGCATCCTGGGGCTCCTCGTGCTTCGCGAGCAGCTCGCGGGCCTCGAAGCCCTCGGCCTCATCGTGCTCGCGGCAGGAATCGTGGTGCTGGTGCTGGGGTCCACCGCTGCCTTCCAGCGGTTCTCACCTGCGACGAAGACGAGACTCGCCGTGAACGGCACGACAACGGGTACGGCTCCGGCTGCGGCTGGCATCCATCCGGACGCAGATTCGGCGGAGCGGCAGCAGCGATGACGCGCGCAGGAGCGCCTGACGCAACGCCACGACTGACCGCCGCCTCGAAGCTCGCCACGACGCTTCGCGAGCGCATCCTCGAGGGCAGCTACGCCCGCGGCCAGTCACTGCGCGAGGAGCACCTCGCGGACGAGTTCGGACTGTCGCGGCACACGGTGCGCACGGCCCTCGCCGTGCTGGCCGCGGAACGGCTTGTCCACTCCGCTCCCTACAAGGGGGTCGAGGTCACGAAGCTCGACGACGAGGAGATCAGGGCCATGCAAGATCTGCGCTGCGCGCTCGAATCCGAGGCCGTGCGCATCCTGAACTCGAGGCACCCAGGAGGGTGGCCGCTGGCCGTGCGGCAGCCGATCCAGGCCGAGATCGTCCGATTGCGGGAGATCGAGGCGAGCGATGCGCAGTCCTGGCGACTGCTCGAGGCGGCGCACGCCGCCGTGCACCAGGCCATCGTCGACGCGGCCGGGAGTCCCCGGATCAGCGAGGCCTCGCGATCACTCGAGAGCGAGGTCCGCCTGCTGCTGGCGGGAGCGCACGAGCACTACGAGGCCACGGGCCTGGCTGACGACCACGAGGCCTACCTCACCCTGCTCGAGCACGACGGCCCGTCCGCCGTGCGAGCCCACCTCGACGCCCTCACCGCCCACCTGGTGCGCGACTCCCCCGCCTGAGCCGACTCACCCCCTGCCTGCACAGCGCCCGTGGCATCCACACGTCCAGACGAGAGCTGCCGCTTCCTGCGCGATCAAAGCTGCATCTCCCACGTGGATGGACTCCGAATGCGGGCAGACCGGCGAGTGGCGCGGGCAGAGCACGAACGGGCGGACCGATTGCTCGGGCCGCCCGTTCGGGGATGCTGTGCGTCTGGCGCTGACTACTGGCCGGAGGACCAGCTGGCGCGACGCGAGCCGCGCTCGCCGCCACCGCGCGACGGAGCCGCTGCGGAGGTGGTGCCTGCGCGGCGCGGGCGACCCTCGCCGCGGCGCTGACCCTGGGCTGCACCCTCTCCACCCTGCGAGCGCGCGGGGCGCGACGCGGACGACGAGGAGGTCTGCGATGAGGACCCGCCGCGGCCACGGCCACCGCCGGTGCTCGATCCGCCACGCGATGCGCCACCACGCGAGGAGGCGTTGTCGCGCTTGCGGCGCGCGTTCGCTCCCTGCGAGGTGCCGCGGCCCTGGCTGACCTCGACGTTGCCGGATCCCGGTCCGCCCGGAACGGGGCGCACGGTCGGGGCGACTTCGCCGACGAGCTCGGCCACGAACGGCGAGTTGACGTTGGCGCGCTGCGGGGTCACGCCGATCTTCGCGCGACGGAGCAGCATCTCCGTGTCCTTGCGCTGGCTCGGGAGCATGAGGGTGACGACGTCGCCCTCGGAGCCCGCGCGTGCCGTGCGGCCGGAGCGGTGCAGGTACGCCTTGTGCTCGGCGGGCGGGTCGACGTGGACGACGAGCTCGATGGCGTCGACGTGCACGCCGCGTGCGGCGACGTCGGTCGCGACGAGCACGTTGACCTCGCCGCCGGAGAACGCCGCGAGGTTGCGGTCGCGGGCGTTCTGCGAGAGGTTGCCGTGCAGGTCAACGGCCGGGATGCCAGCAGCGGTGAGCTGCTTCGCGAGCTTCTTCGCCTGGTGCTTGGTGCGCATGAACATGATGCGGCGGCCCTTGCCGCTCGCGAGGGCATGCACGAGCGCCGTCTTCGCCTCGGGTGTCTCCGCCTCGTAGACGTGGTGCGTCATGGCGGCGACGTGCGAGTTGGACTCGTCGACCGAGTGCAGGATCGGGTCGTTGAGGAACTTCTTGACGAGCTTGTCCACGCCGTTGTCGAGCGTGGCGGAGAAGAGGAGGCGCTGCCCGCGCGGCGGCGTGGCGTTCATGATGCGCGTGACGACGGGCAGGAAGCCCAGGTCGGCCATGTGGTCCGCTTCGTCGAGCACGGTGACCTCGACGGCGTCGAGGTTCACGATGCGCTGCTTCATGAGGTCGTCGAGGCGTCCGGGGCAGGCCACGACGATGTCGACGCCGTTGCGGAACGCGGTCTCCTGCGGGCGCTGCGAGACGCCGCCGAAGACGGTGGTCACGGTGAGGCCTGCGGCCTTGGCGAGCGGCTCGATGACCGCTGCGACCTGGGTTGCGAGCTCGCGGGTGGGGAGCAGCACGAGGCCGAGCGGACGGCCCGGGCGGCGCTTGCCACCGGACACGGCACCGGCGAGGCGGGCGACGAGCGGGATCGCGAACGCGAGCGTCTTGCCGGAGCCTGTCTTGCCACGGCCGAGGACGTCGCGACCTGCGAGGGTGCTCGGCAGGGTGGACTGCTGGATGGGGAACGCTTCGTGCTTGCCTGCTGCATCGAGCACGCTCACGAGAGACTTGGGGACGCCGAGCTCGGCGAAAGTTGAGGTTGTTTCCGTCATGTGGAGGTCTTGCCTTTCAATCAGCACGCAGAGAACGCACAACACTCGAGTGCTGCGCTCTTGCGGCGATGATGCGGGCGAATGTGCCCGTTCGCCGCAACTCGTGAAATCGTGCCGAGGCAGGAAAGGTGCCCTCGAACAACAAACGGTACGACGATTGTGGGAAATAGGACCCACGAAGGTCCGACTCTAGCACGCGAGATCAGTCCCGACCAGATGGACGGCCTGTTCCGTTCGGATGCGCGGCTCGCCCGCTGGAGTTTCGGCACTCGTTCAGGACGCAGTTATTAGAATCGCCCTGCGCATGCACAGGGGCGGACGCCCATTCGCCCATGCCTGAGAAACGGTGACGAGATGAGCAGAGACCTGACGACGATCGTCTGTGAGGGCTTCCGGGCCGCCTTCGAGCGCGAACCCCTCGGAGTCTGGTCCGCGCCGGGTCGCGTCAGCATCATGGGCGACCACACCGACCTGCAAGATGGCGTCGGCTACGGGTGCGCCATCCCCCTCCGCTCGAGCGCGGCCATCGCGCCGCGTGACGACGGCCGCATCCGCATCGTCACCGACCTCTCCACGGAAGAGGCCGTGACCGACCTGCGGTCGATCTCCTCGGAGATCCCCACCAAGGATTGGCGTGCTTACCCGCTCGGAGCGGTCTCGAGCATGCTGCGCTTCGCTCGCGAGAACCCGCCGGAAGGCACTCGCGGCGACGACGACGAGACGGACCCCGGGGTGCCCTTCTTCCTGGGCACCGGCCTCGACATCTTCCTGACGACGGACGTGCCCATCGGGGCTGGCCTCGCCTCCTCCGCCTCCGTGTGCGCCACCATCAGCACGGCCCTCAACGACTTCTGGGGCCTCGGCATGAACGTCGAGGAGCTCGCCGAGATCGGCCGACAGACCGAGGCCGACATCGTCGGCGCGCCCGGCGGCCTGAGCGATCACATCACCGTGCACGCCGCGCGCAGCGATGAGGACGTCTTCTTCGACGCGCGCGGGTCCGACGTCTCCATCCTTCCCGCGCCGCGACCAGCCGAGTCCGGCCTGGTCCGCGTGCTCATCGACACGCGGGAATCGCACCGCAACTGGTCGGCGGAGTTCGCATCGAGGGCCGAGGACTGCGCCAGGGCTGCCGAGGCGCTCGGCTGCCAGACGCTGCGCGAGGTGCGACCTGCTGAACTCGACGCGGCTGCGGACAAGCTCGACGAGGTCGTCTTCAGGCGCGCCCGCCACGTCGTCTCCGAGATCGCTCGCACGCTGGAGTTCACGAAGCTGATGCGCACGGGCGAGACGCCCGAGGAACGCAGTCACCTGCTCGCCGCGTCGCAAGCGTCGCTCCGGGATGACTTCGAGGTCTCGACCGAGCGCATCGACTTCACCGTGGAGCTGGCCACCTACCTCGGCGCCGCAAGCGCGCGCATGACCGGCACGGGCCTCGGCGGCTCCGTGTTCGTGATGCACCCAGCCGAGAAGGTCGACGAGCTGCGCGAGAGCGTGCTGAGCGCGTACGCGGAGCAGGGCTGGGAGGCTCCCCTCGTGCTCGCCTTCGAACCTGAGGCAGGTGCGCGACGCGACCGCTGAGCCGCGTCATCGGCCCGCGAGCGCAGCTCAGGCGGAGCCGTCGGCGGACGCGGTCGAGCCCCGGACCGTGAGGATCGGCTGGATGAGCCTGCGCGTTCCCTCGCCTCGCTCTCCGGCCTCCGGACGGCGCCCTTCGATGCGCGCGAGCAGGAGCTCGGCCGCCACACGACCCACGTCGGCACTGCGGTCGTCGACCGAGGTGAGCGACAGGTGCTCGGCGCCCGCGAGGTGCGAGTCGTCGTAGCCGACGATCGAGATGTCGTCCGGCACTCGCATCCCGAGCTTGTCGAGCGTTCCGAGCACGCCAAGCGCCATGACGTCGTTCGCGGCGAAAACGGCCGTGGTCTCCGGCCAGTTCTCGAGCAGCTCGCGCGAGGCTCGTCGCCCTTCGTCCTGGTCAGTGGGACCAGAGCCTCCGACGACGCGCGGCTGGAGCCCCGCCTCGACCATGGCCGCCTCGTAGGCCATGCGCCTGAGTTCGGCCGCTCGCCCGCTGCCCGTGACATGCCCGATCCTCGTGTGGCCGAGTGACCGCAGGTGCTCGACGGCGAGGCGGGCGCCAGCTTCGTCGTCGTTGGCCACGAGGTCGGCCCCGACCGGCACCGTCGCCCGGTTGCCCGCGACGACGGTCGGCACCGGGAAGCCCTCCGCAGGCACCGCATCCACGTCACCGCCGATGACAAGACCCTCGACCCCTGCGGCGAGGAAGCCGCTGATCGGGGACTGCTCGAGGTGCGCGTTCAGGTTCGCGTCAGCCACCGTCACGTGGAAACCGGGCCCGTTCAGCACCTCCTGCATGCCCTCGAGGAGGTCGACGAACCAGGGGTTCCTGAAGTCGTCGATCATGACGCCGATCGCGCGCGTGCGGTTCCCCGCGAGCGCCGTGGCCGCCCGGCTCGGCAGGTAGCCGAGTTCCTGGATCGCGGTCCGCACTGCCGCGCGCTTCTCGTCGCTGACTCGGGTCGAGTTCTGCAGCACAAGCGACACCAGCGACTTGGAGACTCCGGCACGCTCAGCGACGTCGTAGATCGTCGGTCGCTTCCGGCGGGACGTGGGTGGCATTCGACACTCCGAACTCGGATCGTTTGACAGGACATTGTTTCATGACCTACCTTCCAGTGTAGCGCTCCAACACCGTCGTCGGTCGCCTGCGCTCACCATCCCAGCTCACGCAGAACCACAGGAGAACCAATGTCCACCTCACTGGGCGTCGCCGTCATCGGCGCAGGCATGGCCGGGCGCGCACACGCCGCGGCGTACCGCGTCGCATCCACTCTCTACAGCCCCACGCTGCCCGAGATCCGCCTCGTCTCCATCGGAGACATCAACCCGGAGTTCGGCGCACTCGCCGCGAAGCGCTTCGGCTACGAGCGCACCGACTCGTCCTGGCAGGCCATCGCGGCCGCCGACGACATCGACGTCGTGAGCGTCGTCATCGCGAACTCCCTGCACCGAGAGGCCGTCGAGGGCCTCCTCGCAGCCGGCAAGCACGTGCTCTGCGAGAAGCCCCTCAGCGACTCCATCGAGGACGCCTACGCCATGGCCGAGGCCGCAGAGCGCGCCAACTCCATCGCCCGCGTGGGCTTCACCTACCGCCGATCCCCCGGCATCGCCCACATCCGCCAACTCATCCAGGACGGCACCCTCGGCAAGCTGCTCCACTTCAGCGGGCGCTACTGGACGGACTACGCCTGCGACCCACAGGGCCCCATGAGCTGGCGCTTCAAGGGCGCACCAGGAAGCGGCGCGCTGGCCGATGTCGGGAGCCACATGGCGTATATCGCGGAGTTCCTTGGCGGTGAGATCCAGGAGGTCAGCGGCGGGACGCTCAGCACCGTCATCCACGAGCGCCCCCTGCCGCTCGGAGCCGTCCTCGGCCACGACCACGCGGCCGTGAGCGACACCTTCGAGTCCGTCGAGAACGACGACTACGCCGCGTTCTCACTGAAGTTCGCGGACGGCGCTGGCACCATCGAGGTCTCCCGCGTGGCTCGCGGCCATGCCAACAGCCTCATCTTCGAGGTCTTCTGCGAGAACGGTGGCGCCAGGTACGACCAGCGTCGCCCCTCCGAGATCGAGCTCTTCCTGAACGATGTCCCCTCGGCCCAGAACGGGTACCGGCAGGTGATCCTCGGACCGGAGCACCCCTACATCGCCGGCGGGCTCGCGATGGACGCCCCGAGTGTCGGCTTCGGGCAGAACGACGCATTCGCCTACCAGGCGCGCTCCTTCCTCGAGGAGGTCGCAGGCATCCCAGAGCATGCATCTCTCCCCCGCTGCGCCAGCTTCGAAGAAGGCATCCACAACATGGAGCTGCTCCACGCCGTCGCCGCATCAGCAGCCGCGAACGGCTCGGCCGTGCGCGTCAATCCCACCACCACGCACAAGATCGGAGCCTGACATGCGTCTCGGCGTCTACAACGCGATCCTCCACGACCGGCCACTGCCGGAGGCGATCAAGGTCATCGCCGACCTCGGCCTCACGGGGATCGAGCTCAACTCGGGCGGGTTCCTCCCGGCAACCCACATCCCGAACTTCGACGAGATCCTCGAGAGCGACGAGGCACGGGACACGTTCCTGGCCCAGTTCGAGGGCACCGGCGTCTCGATCGCCGGTCTCAACTGCAACGGCAACCCGCTGCACCCCGACCGCTCGATCGGCGAGAAGCACGCCGAGGACATCCGCCGGTCGATCCGCCTCGCGGCCCGCCTCGGGCAGGACCGCATCGTCACGATGTCCGGCCTCCCCGGTGGCGAGCCGGGAGCTACGACCGTGAACTGGGTGGTCAACGCCTGGAACTCGGCGGCGCTCGACGTCATCGACTACCAGCTGGACGTCGCCGCGAAGTTCTGGGCGGAGATCGATGAACTGGCCGGCGAGCACGGCGTGAAGGTGGCGCTCGAGCTGCACCCGCAGAACGTCGCCTTCAACCCGGCGAACTTCCGCGAGCTCATCCAGCGGGCCGGAACGACGAACATCGGCGTCGAGCTCGACGCATCGCACCTCTTCTGGCAGCAGATGGACCCGGTGGCCGTCGTCCGCGACCTCGGCAAGTGGGTCTTCCACGCCGCCGCGAAGGATGTTCGCGTGAACCCGGCCGCGGCCATCTACGGCGTGCTGGACAACCAGTTCCGCAAGCTGTCCGCCGACGAGCCGCGCACCAACCTCGGTGGCGACGAGTGGGCGAACGAGTGGCCGAAGAACTCAGCGTGGGACTTCGTCGCCCTCGGCCGCGGCCACGACACGGCATTCTGGACCGAGTTCCTCCGCGCTTTGCACGAGGTCGACCCGGAGATGTGGGTCAACATCGAGCACGAGGACACCTCGCTCGGCCGCATCGAGGGGCTCGAGGTCGCCGCGACGGTGCTCCTCGACGCCGACGCGGCCCTCGAGGCGTCGCTCTGACTTCCGTCTTGGGCAGGACTCTTCTGCGAGAGCTCCGCGCCTGGCCACTGGGGCCGCATCCAATGGGATGCGGCCCCTCGTGGTCCCAGGAGCCCGGACGGTATTTGTTAGGACATTAGGTCTTTTGAAGGTAGACTTCGTGAGCAGACAACGAATGTCACCCCTCAACCTCAAGGACACCGCACCATGCCTCTCGTACGCATCGACGTCAACGCCGGCCGCACGCCCGAGCAGATCTCGTCCATCGCCGACGCCATCCACGACGCCATCGTCGCCGAGTACGGGATCCCCGCTCGCGACCGGTTCCAGATCATCACCGAGCACCAGGGTGGCCAGATCATCGCCCAGGACGCCGGACTGGGCTTCGACCGCTCGAACGGCGTCGTCATGATCCAGATCTTCACGCAGCGCGGCCGCACCACGGAGGCCAAGCAGTCGCTCTACGCTCGCATCGCCGAAGCACTCGGCGAGCAGGGCGTCGAGGGCAACGACCTCTTCATCGGCTACGTCGAGAACGGCCCAGAGGACTGGACGTTCGGCTTCGGCCGCGCCCAGTACCTCACGGGCGAGCTCGCGGTCCCCAACCGCGCCTGACCTCGGCCCCACGACTGCCAGACGCTGCCAGCCGATGCGCCCGACCGCACCCTGTGCGGAAGGCACATCGGCTGGCAGCGTCTTCTCGCGCATCCCGGAGAACTCGCGCTGCCCGCGGTGGTCATCGGCCCGCGGACGAGGACCAACCCGCCACTTCAGCGCGGGTCAGCGCTGTCAGCGCCCGTCGGCGCAGGTCAGCGCAGGTCAGCGCTCGACGAGCGTGATCTCGAACGTGTAGAGGTCCGGCCGGTAGCAGTGCCGCCCGTACTCGACGGCGCGACCCGTCGCGTCGAACGCGACGCGGGACATCGTGAGCACCGCTGCACCGCCGGAGAGATCAAGAAGGCGCTCCTCCTCGCGAGACGCGGTCCTGGCACCGATGCGCTGCTTGGCGATGCGCATGGTGACGCCGCGGGCGCGGAGCAGCTGGTAGAGCCCGTGCTGGATGAGCTCATCCTCGGTGAGCTCGACGAACGGCTCTGGCAGCACATTGTCGAGCACGGCAAGGGGGACCCCATCCGCGCTGCGCAGGCGCGAGATGTGCAGGGTGGGGCTTCCGACCTCGATGCCGAGGGTCTCGGCGAGCTCGGGCGTCGCGGCCTCGACTCGGCGAGAGAGCAGCGTCGTCGTCGGCTTCTGCGCGGACCGCTCGAGATCCTCATACAGGCTCGTGAGCTCGACGTTGCGGGTGACGGGCCCGTGCACGACCTGCGTGCCCACACCGCGGCGTCGGACGAGGAGTCCCTTGTCGACCAGCTCCTGGATCGCTCGGCGCACCGTCGGGCGAGAGAGGCCGAGGCGGTGGCCGAGGGAGATCTCGTTCTCGAGCTTCGACCCTGCAGGCAGCGTGTCGTCTCGGATCGCCTTCTCGATGCGCTCCGACACCTGGTGGTACAGCGGAACGGGGCTCGAACGGTCGATGCCGACGAACAGCCCGAGTGGGAGTCGGGCCTCGCCTGTTGTCGCAGCTTCATTGCTCAATGGCGCACTCCTCGGACGACTTGATGACCTGACAAGCGTACCTGTCGACGAGCCCTGACCAACGGCGACTCATCGGGGTGGCGCGCATTCACACGAGCCACATCCGCCCCACCTTCTGGTCCCGGGACGCACGAGCCCGTCCTGTTTCCCAAGATTCTCTTGATTTTCAGTGAACTAGCGGCTTAGCATCACCAAACCCACAGATCCTCAGGAGAACACATGCGACTCCGCACCGCCCTCGCCGCAGGGGCAACATCCGTCCTTCTTCTCGGAGTCGGAGTCGGCACCGCCGCCGCCTCGCCCGGGCAGACTGTCACCGACCTCACCGCCCAGACACCCGAAGAGCTGGTCGCCTCCCTCGTCGGCGACGAGACCGCCGTCTCGAATGTCGCCTACACGGGCGCGCCGGAAGCCTCCGGCAGCTACTCGGGATTCACGGACCTCGGCGTCGAGAGCGGCGTCACCCTGACAACCGGCTCCGCCGGCGAAGACGGCGCCCTGCTCGGCCCGAACGAGTCCGGGTCGACCACGACATCGCACGGCCTTCCGGGCGATGCGGACCTCGACGGCATCGTCGAGGGCTCGACCCGCGATGCCGCTGTGCTCGAGTTCGACTTCGTCCCCACCGAGGACAACATCGCGTTCTCCTACGTCTTCGGCTCCGAGGAGTACCAGGAGTTCGTCGACACGGGCTTCAACGACGTCTTCGCCTTCTTCGTCAATGACACCAACTACGCGACCTTCGACGCGGATGGCACCACCACCGCCGTCGCGATCAACAACATCAACCACCTGCGCAACACGGAGCTCTACCGGGACAACCCCGCGGACTCCGGCGCCTTCGACACTGGCCTCGACGGGCTCACGACGGTGCTCGGCCTCTCCGCCCCTGTGCAGCAGGGCGAGACGAACCACATCAAGCTCGTCATCGCCGACCGCGGTGACAGCTCCTACGACTCGGCGGTCCTCATCCAGGCCGGCAGCTTCCGCTCGAACACCCCGCCGACGGCGGCCTCGCAGAACCTGACGACCGACATCGACACGCCGCTCGACATCACGCTCACGGGCGATGACGCCGAAGGCGACCCGCTGACCTACACCGTCGTCACGCAGCCGGAGAACGGAACGCTCAGCGGCGAAGGCGCTGACCTCACCTTCACCCCGGCTGACGGCTTCGAGGGAGAGACCAGCTTCACGTTCACGACCAACGACGGCTCGGTCGACAGCGAGGTGGCCACGGTCACCATCTCGGTGAGCCCCGTCGTCGTGACGCCGACGCCCACGGAGACGACGACGCCGACTCCGACCCCAACCGAGACGACCACGCCGACGCCCACCAGCACGGCCACGCCGACCGCAACCGTCGTCCCCCCTGTCCCGACGACCACCGCGCCGACCTGGACCCCGGCGCCGACCTCGACCCACACGACGCCGCCGGCCACTGGCGGAGGACTCGCGACGACCGGTGCTGAAGGCTTCGCCCCCGCGCTGGCGATCGGCGCCGGACTCCTGCTGGCCGCCGGTGCCGTGCTGCTCCTCACACGCCGCATGAGGAAGTCCGACTAACGGCAGCGCACGAACGCACGAGGGGCGCATCCATCAGTGGATGCGCCCCTCGTGCGTCCTGCCGGCCGCGGGGCGACGCGCGAAGCGAGCCCGGTCAACGACGGAGGGGCACATCCACCGAGATGGATGCGCCCCTCCGTCAGCTCCCGCCCCGCGAGAACGTGCCGGGCTACCCGCGGCCCAGGTACTTCTGGAGCTGCTCGAGCTCCGCCGCACTCGGCTGCCCGTCGCCAGCCGCGGGCCGTCCGAGACCCGCGCCGCCGAACGCGCCACCCGGGCGCTTGGGAGCCGAGGCCTCCTCGACGGCCTGCTGCGCGCGCTTGGCTGGATTGCCGCTTCGCTTGCCCTGCTGCTTCTTCTTGCCGCCCTTGGCCGCAGCCTTGCGACCGCCGTGCTGGCCCGGCATCGGCCCCATCCCGGGGATCTGCGGGGTACCGCCACGGGCGACGGTCTTCATCATCTTCGCCGCCTGCTCGAAGCGCTTCACGAGCTCGTTGACGTCGGTGACGGTCCGCCCGGAACCGCGGGCGATGCGCGAGCGACGCGAGCCGTTGAGCAGCTTCGGATTCTGCCGCTCAGCCTTGGTCATCGACTGGATGATCGCCTCGGTACGGACCAGCTCGCGCTCGTCGAAGTTCTCGAGCGCCTCCTTCATCTGGCCCATGCCCGGGAGCATGCCCATCATCTTCTTGAAGTTGCCGGCCTTGCGCAGCTGCTGCATCTGCTTGAGGAAGTCATCGAGGGTGAAGTTCTCGGTCGCGAGCTTGCCCGCGATCTCCATCGCCTCGTCCTCATCGAAGGCCTTCTGGGCCTGCTCGATGAGGCTGAGGATGTCACCCATGTCGAGGATGCGCTTCGCCATGCGGTCGGGGTGGAAGACCTCGAAGTCGTCGAGCCCCTCACCGGTCGACGCGTACATGATGGGGCGGCCGGTGAGCTGCGCCACCGAGAGGGCGGCGCCACCGCGGGCGTCTCCGTCGAGCTTCGAGAGCACGACACCGGTGAAGTCGACGCCCTCCTGGAAGGCATTGGCCGTGGCGACGGCGTCCTGGCCGATCATGGCGTCGATCACGAAGAGGACTTCGTCGGGGTTCGTGGCGCGGCGGATGTCCGCCGCCTGCTTCATGAGCTCCTGGTCGACGCCGAGGCGGCCGGCCGTGTCGATGATGACGACGTCGTGCAGCTTGTCCTTCGCGAAGCGCACCGCATCCGTCGCGACGCGCACCGGGTCGCCGACACCGTTGCCCGGCTCGGGCGCGTAGACCTGCACGCCCGCCTGCTGGCCGACGACCTGCAGCTGGGTGACGGCGTTCGGACGCTGGAGGTCGGCCGCGACGAGCAGCGGCGTGTGCTTCTCCCCGGCGAGCCGCTTCGCGAGCTTGCCGGCGAGCGTCGTCTTTCCGGCACCCTGGAGGCCGGCGAGCATGATGATCGTCGGCGGCTGCTTGGCGAACTCGATCTGGCGGGTGTCGCCGCCGAGGATGCGCACGAGCTCCTCGTTGACGATCTGCACGACCTGCTGAGCCGGGTTGAGGGCGCGGTTGACCTCGTCGCCGAGGGCCCGCTCGCGCACGTGCGCGGCGAAGTCCTTGACCACGGGAAGCGCGACGTCGGCTTCGAGGAGGGCGCGACGGATCTCGCGCACGGTGCCGTCGACGTCGGCGGGCGTGAGCTTGCCCTTGGAGCGGAGGCCGGCGAGCGTCTGCGTCAGCCGGTCAGAGAGGTTCCCGAAAATGGCCATAGTCCGCCCATTTTAGCCGAGGTGGCGGACTCCGGCGTGCGGGGTCGCGAAGGAGAGACGCAACTGCGAGTATCGGAGCATGACCAGTGCCGCTCCCCTGATTCTGCCGTTCGAGGGCAAGACGCCCCGCATCCACCAGAGCGCCTGGATCGCGCCGGGTGCCGTCATCGTCGGCGACGTCGAGATCGGCCCGGAATCGTCCGTCTGGTACGGGTGCGTGCTGCGAGCGGATGTGGGTGGCCGCATCGTCATCGGCGCCAGGTCCAACCTGCAGGACGGCACGGTGGTGCACGTCGAGCGTGAGGTCGACACGATCATCGGCGACGACGTCACCGCCGGCCACCAGGCGCTCCTGCACGGCACGACCATCGCGAACGGCACGCTCATCGGCATGAAGGCCGCGTGCCTCTCGAGGTCCATCATCGGCACGGGCTCGCTCGTCGCCGCGGGCGCCGTGGTGCTCGAGGGCGCGAGCATCCCCGACGGCGTCCTCGTCGCCGGGGTACCCGCCAAGGTCCGGCGCGAGCTGACAGCAGAGGAGAGCGCTGCGTTCATTCCGCACGCGGGCGGCTACGTCTCCCTCGCGAAGCGGCAGAGCCCCGCGGGCTCCGCCATCTCGATCGAGGACGCCACCGCCCGCCCATAGGCTTGGGGCATGGTCTTCCTCGCAAGCATCGCCCTGCTCGTCGGTGCCGTCTTCAACGTGCTCGTCTGGCCCTCCTTCTACCGTCGGGTCTCCAACGACCCGCGCGCTCGGGACGAGAACGGTCGCCCCACTCGCTTCCTCACCGTGCACGCCGTGCTCGTGCTCACGGCGCTCGTCATCGGCATCGCTCAGGCGCTGCTCGGCATCCTCCTGCTGACGAACTGAGCCGCGTCGCGGCCGCCCTCGCGCTGATGGCACGGGCAGGCGGCAGCCCGGCACGGAGCGTCAGCACAGACTGCTCGGCTTGACTGGTCGCATCCGTCGTCGAACGATTGGCCGCCACCATGACCAAGCGCACCGCTCCGCTCATCGCCCTCGCCGCCGTCGCAGCACTGTCCCTCGCCGGATGCGCGCCGACCGCACCCCAGACGGGGGCGACGGCCACGGCGTCGACGACGGCGAGCCCGTCGCCCGCTTCCACGAGCCAGGCTCCCGCCACGCCGGAGGACGGGGCCGAAGAGCCGGGCCCCGTCGCCCCGAGCGGCGACCCGCGAGTGGTCACGACTGGCCTCCAGGCCCCGTGGTCCGTCGCCGAGCTGGAGACGGGCGACTTCCTCGTGAGCGAGCGCGACTCCGGCCAGATCGTCGAGGTGTCCGCCGACGGCTCGAACACCAATCGCGTCGTGACGACCATCGATGACGTTGCCCCGGGCGGCGAGGGCGGCCTCCTCGGCCTCGCCCTCGCGGGGACGAGCGACGACGCCGAGCAGTGGCTGTACGCCTTCTACACGGCCGACGCCGACAACCGCATCGTGCGCTTCCCCGTGACCTGGGAGGGTGGCCTCGGCGTCGGGGCCCCCGAAGTGATCGTGGACGGCATCGCGAAGGCCGGCAACCACAACGGCGGGCGACTCGCGATCGGCCCGGACGGCTACCTCTACGCCTCGACCGGAGACGCATCCCAGCCCGATCTCGCCCAGGATCAGAACTCGCTCAACGGCAAGATCCTCCGCATGGAGCTCGACGGATCCCCCGTCGCGGACAACCCGTTCGGCAACCGCGTCTACTCGATGGGACACCGCAACCCGCAGGGCCTCGCGTTCGACGGAACCGGTGCGCTGTGGGCGAGCGAGTTCGGACAGAACACGTGGGATGAGCTCAACAGGATCGAGCCGGGCGGCAACTACGGCTGGCCGAACGTCGAAGGCCAGGGCGGTGACCCCGCGTTCCTCGACCCCATCCTGCAGTGGTCGACCGACGAAGCCAGCCCGAGCGGGCTCGCGTACGCTCGCGACACGCTCTTCATGGCCGGTCTCGGCGGGGAGCGCCTCTGGAAGATCAACATCTCGGAGGCTTCAGAAGCCAGCGACGAGGCGCTCTACGTCGACGAGTTCGGACGCCTCCGCGATGCCGTCGTGACCTCATCCGGCACCCTGCTCGTGCTGACGAACAACACCGACGGGCGCGGCTCGCCGAGGGAGGGCGACGACACCCTGCTCGAGTTCACGCTCAGCGCGACCTGACGCTTCCCCGGCCTGCGCATCCGCCCGCGTCCGGTCGATGTCAGGTCGCCGCGGCGACAACCTCCGGCGCCGGGTTCCGCACGCCGAGCCAGGAGCTGAGCGCGCCGGCGAAGAGGAGACCGGCGGTGACGAACATGAGGGGCTGGAAGCTGCCGACATCGATCGTGCCGCCGGCGATCACCCCGATCATGGCGATCGAGACCAGCCCGGCGACCCGCGAGATGGCGTTGTTGGTGGCCGAGCCGATGCCCGACTGCGTCGTCGGCACCGAGCCGAGGATCGCCGACGTGAGCGGAGCGACGGTCATCGAGAGGCCGAGCGAGAAGACGACGACGCCCGGCAGCACCTGGGTCCAGTAGTTCACCTCTGCCCCGAGCCCCGAGTACATCAGGGTGCCGACGCCTGCGAGGATCGGTCCCAGCGTCATGAAGAGGCGCGGCCCGAAGCGTCCGCTGAGCGAACCGAACCACGACGACAGCGCCACGTTGGCGATCGACGTGGGCAGCGTCGCGAGCGCGGCGAACGTGGCAGTGAACCCGGCCACCTGCTGCAGATAGATGGCCAGCACGAACCCGCCAAGCGAGAGCGCACCGTAGATGAAGACCGTCGCGATGTTGCCAGCCCAGAAGTTGCGGATGCGGAAGAGCCCAAGCGGCAACATCGGCTGCGGCGCGCGAGCCTGCCAGAACAGGAATCCCGCGAAGCTGAGCAGGCCGAGCACAAGCGGCAGGAAGACGACGGGGCTTCCCCACCCGTAGTTGCCCTGCTCGATGAGCGCGAACACGGGCCCGCCGAGGCCGAGGAAGCCGAGCACCGCGCCCAGCACGTCGATGCGCCCACCCGACTTGCTGTCGACGCTCTTGTCGAGTCGGGTGAGCATCCAGAGCGTGACGAGGATCGGGATGACGTTGATGCCGAACACGAGACGCCAGGTGACGTAGTCGGCTGCGAGGCCCCCGAGGAAGGGGCCGGCGAGGAACGCGGCGCCGGTCCAGGCTGTCCAGATGCCGATCGCCTTCGCCTGCGCGGCGTCGCGGAACGCGGAGATGATGAGCGCGAGGGAGCTCGGAACGAGCAGCGCGCCCGCCACCCCCTGCAATGCCCGCGCGACGATGACGAACTCCGGGGTCGGCGACAGCGCGATCGCGACACTCGTGATGCCGAACCCGATGAGCCCGAATCGCAGCACCGAGATGCGACCGAACACGTCAGACAGGGAGCCCGCGAGCAGGATGAGCGAGCCGAGCGTGATGAGGTACGCGTCCACGATCCACTGCTGGGTACCGAGTCCACCGCCGAGCTCCGCGACCATGGCGGGGAGCGCGACGTTCGTCACCGAGCCGTCGAGGAAGGCGACGAACGAGGCGAGGATCGCGATGACGAGGATCTGGCGTTGCTGGCGGGTCACGAGGCAGACAACCGCCGCGGGCGACGTTTCCTTCCGCCGCCCCGGGAATTGCCCGGTTCGTCTCGCGCCACGGGAAAACCGAGTGCCCTCTCCGGTCTCAGGAGATGCGCTGCCGCGTCTGACGAACGCTCAGCCACGTCCGTGCTCGCGGCGACGCCGGTCCGCCTCCAGCTGGGCTGCGTCAGCGGCCATCCGCCGGAGGATGTCCGGACGCAGGAGCACCAGTCGCAACAGCTCAGGCAGCGGCGCCCCGGCCAGCTGCGGGAGCAGCTTCCACCGCAGCGCGCTCGTGACCGCGTTCGCGACGACGGCAACGAGCACGAAGACCACGAAGAGCCACGGCCGCGACCCGAACGCCGTCCAGATCAGGAGCGCCGCGCCGAGCAGGCTCACGGTCGCGAAGGTGACCATGCGCCAGGACCGCCGCGGCACGGAGCCGAACGCCATGAGGACCCCGCCCGCACCCGCGAGCACCACCGCGAGCGCGTAGGACAGGAACACGAACAGCGCGTCAGCTTCCATCAGAGACCTCTTCCACGGATGCGAGGCACCCTACTCCCCCGCACTGGGCGACGGCGGGCCTCAGCCGACGAGCTTCTCCGCGAAGACGTGCGGCGTGAAGCCTGCCAGGTCGTTGATGCCCTCGCCCTGCCCGATGAGCTTGATCGGCAGACCTGTCCGCTCCTGCACCGCGAGCACGAAGCCACCCTTGGCGGAGCCGTCGAGCTTCGTCACCACGAGGCCGGTGACGCCGGCGTGCTGGATGAACGCCTCGGCCTGCGCGACACCGTTCTGGCCGGTCGTCGCATCGAGCACCAGCAGCACCTCGGAGACGGGCGCCAGCTTCTCGACGACCCTGCGGATCTTCGACAGCTCGTCCATGAGCCCGCTCTTCGTCTGCAGACGGCCAGCAGTGTCGATGACGACCATCTCGAGCCCCTCGCGCATCGCGATCTCGACCGCCTGATACGCGACCGATGCGGGGTCCTGCCCGTGCTGCTGCGGGCGAACGATGCCCGCGCCGGCGCGCTGCGCCCAGGTCGCCAGCTGCTCGACCGCCGCCGCGCGGAACGTGTCCGCCGCCGCGACGACCACGGTGCGTCCGTTGATGCGCAGGAAGTTCGCGAACTTGCCGATGGTGGTGGTCTTGCCGACGCCGTTCACCCCGACCACGAGCGTCACCGCCGGGCGCTCGCGCAGGTTCAGCGTCGTATCGAACTTCGAGAGCCGCTCCTCGATGAGCTCGCGCAGCATCCGCTTCAGGTCCTTCGGGTCCTCGGTGTGGAACCGGTCGACCTGCTCGCGCAGCTGCTCGACGATCTCGTCGGTGATGTCGGGTCCGAAGTCGGCCGTGATCAGCGCCTCCTCGAGGTCGTCCCACGTCGTCTCGTCGATCTTCTGCCTGCCGAACATGCCGCGCAGAGCGCCGGACAGTGACCAGGGAGTGCGTTCAGCCATGTGCCAAGCGTAGTCAGCGCTCTGACACCATGGGTGCTGACCCCTCAGCCAGCGGCGAAACTTCGCCAGCGAGGGTGGAAACCTCGAACGGAGCACTATGCGCATCGGCCTCATCCGCCACGGCGAAACCGAGTGGAACGCGACCGGCCTCCTCCAGGGCGCCACCGACATCCCCTTGAACTCGAGAGGCCTCGACCAGGCGGGAGATGCAGCCGGGCTCCTCGTGGGCCAGGGCTGGAGCAACCTCTACAGCTCCCCGCTCTCCCGCGCGAGAGTCACGGCCGAGATCATCGGCGAGGGAACGGGCCTCGGTGCCCCGATCCTGCTGCCCGGCATCATCGAGCGCAGCTTCGGGGTCCTCGAAGGTGAGAAGTACTGGATGCCCGACGGGACCCGCCGTCCACTCGACCACCCCACCGTCGAACCGCGAGCCGCGGTCGTCGAGCGGTCGCTGGCCGCCATCGGCGAGGTCGCGGCCGCCCACCCGGACGAGGACTCCCTCATCGTGTGCCACGGCAGCGTCATCCGCCTCGTCCTCACCGCGATCCTCAGCGCCCAGGCGCCGCACATCGGCAACCTCGGCCTCAGCATCCTGCGACCGGGCGCTGAAGGCGGCTTCGTCGTGACGCTGCTCAACGGGTACCCGCTCGTTCCAACGCCCTAGCAGGCATCCGGGAACGCAGGCACGCGAATCCCGGATTCGAGCGACGGATTCCTCGCCGCCCCTGGCGTCGCCCCGTCCACGGTGTACGATGAGCTTCGTTGAAGGGGAGTATTCCTCCTGCGACGCGCTCGTCATCACGGTGACTGTCATCAGCCACCCGGGCGCGTCGGTCGGTTTCTGCCGACGGAAGAGACCTTCGGCCGATTCGCCGAACACACCCCTCCGGAGGACCCGTGGACGTTCCCATTTGGATCTGGGCGGTGACCATTGCCGTGGTCATCGGCTTCTTTGTTTTCGACTTCTTCACCCACGTGAAGACGCCGCACGAGCCGAGCCTCAAAGAAGCCGGCTGGTGGTCGATCTTCTACATCGCGCTCGCCGTCGTCTTCATGGTGGCGCTCGGCTTCGTCTGGGACTGGCAGCACGCGGGCGAGTTCATCGCCGGCTACACCACCGAGAAGGCGCTGTCGGTCGACAACCTCTTCATCTTCCTCATCATCATGACGAGCTTCAAGGTGCCGAAGATCGCGCAGCAGAAGGCGCTGCTCATCGGCATCGCCATCGCCCTCGTCATGCGCTTCGCGTTCATCATCGCGGGTGCCGCGATCCTCGAGGCCTGGGTCTCCGTCTTCTACATCTTCGCCGCCTGGCTGCTCTACATGGCCGTCAAGCAGGCCATCGACTCCTTCAAGGACGAAGAGCCGGAGATGCCCAAGTGGGTCGGCCTCGTCCGCAAGATCATCCCCGCCAGCGAGCACTACGACGGCGACAAGTGGAAGATCCTGGAGAACGGCAAGAAGGTCTGGACGCCGCTCATCCTCGTCATCGTGGCCCTCGGCTTCACCGACCTGCTCTTCGCGCTCGACTCCATCCCCGCCATCTTCGGCATCACGCAGGAGCCGTACCTCGTCTTCATGGCGAACGCCTTCGCGCTCATGGGCCTCCGCCAGCTGTACTTCCTCATCGGCGGGCTCCTCGAGCGCCTCGTGTTCCTCGACCTGGGCCTCGCGTTCATCCTCGGCTTCATCGGCGTGAAGCTCATGTTCCACGCGCTCCACGAGAACGAGCTGCCCTTCATCAACGGTGGCGAGCCGCTCCTCTGGATCCCCGAGATCCCGATCTGGCTGTCGCTCACGTTCATCTTCGGCGTGCTCATCGTCGCGACGATCGCGAGCATCATCTACACCCGCGCCAAGGGCGACGACGCTCCCAGCACCGTCGGGTCCGCCGCCGGTGGCCCTGAGGCCGCAGTCGCCGGTGTCGAGGGCACGACGCCCGAGACCGCAGAGGACACGGACTCCGCTCCGGTCGCCAGCCACGAGCCCGACCGCCGCTAGGCACCACGCCAGCAGTACGACGAAACCGGATGTACGCGCCAGTCGCGAGCATCCGGTTTCGTCGTTCCTGCCCGGCGGACCAGGGCGGACTCGTGCGGCCTGGTGCGGTCTGGTGCGGTCTCCGGTGGCCTCCGGTGCCCGCTGCACACCTGGGGTTTGTGCATCCGCGTGCCGTGTTGTGGATGCGCGACTCCCAGGTCTGCGGATGGTGCCACCGCAGGCCTGTGGCCGCCGCACCCGGGTCTTGCCACAGGCATGCGCAAGCCCCAGGTCCGTTGGCCGTCTCGGAAGGGGCGTGCCGGGCGAGGGCGCCGGGTCTACAGGCGCGCGACCTCGGTGACCCGCACGACGGCCTCCCCCGCCTCGTGCGACTCGGCGAGGTCGACGTCGGCGCGGATGCGCCAGTCGTGGTCGCCAGCCGGGTCATCGATGATCTGCTCGACATGCCACACGCCGGTCCAGAGGCCGCCCGACTGGCGCCCCTCGGAGTCGTCGATCGTGAGGAGCTTCGGCGAACGAGCCGCCGCATCCACCCCCATCGAGTCGTGGTCGGCGAAGTAGTCGTCGAGGGCCTTGGACCAGTCCACGTCCGGGTCGAGCTCGGCGAGCGCCTCGTCGCGCTGGAGGGCAGCGAGCTGCACTCGACGGAACATCTCGTTGCGCACGAGCACCGTGAACGCGCGGCGGTTGCCGACGACGCTCGCCGGGGCCGGCGGCACGACGGGCTCGTCGCTCGCCGCCTGCTGCTCAGGGTCGACCAGCGACGCCCACTCGTCGATGAGGCTCGAGTCGACCTGGCGCACCAGCTCGCCGAGCCACTCGATGATGTCGAGCAGCTCCTCGGTCTTCGCCTCGTCCGGCACCGTCTGGCGGATGGCCTTGTACGCGTCGCTCAGGTAGCGGAGCACAAGCCCCTCGCTGCGCATCAGCTGGTAGAAGTTCACGTACTCGGCGAAGCTCATGGCGCGCTCGAACATGTCGCGCACCACTGACTTCGGCGAGAGCTCGAAGTCGCGCACCCACGGCTCGTGCTGCGCGAACAGCTCGAACGACTGCGCGAGGAGCCCCTCGAGCGGCTTGGGATGCGTGATCTCCTCGAGCCGCTCCATGCGCTCGTCGTACTCGATGCCGTCGGCCTTCATCTGCGCGACCGCCTCGCCACGCGCCTTGAACTGCTGCTGCGAGAGCACGGGGCGCGGGTCGTCGAGGGTCGACTCGATGATGCTGACGACGTCGAGCGCGTAGTGGCCGGAGCCGACGGCCCCCTCGCCGCTCGTTTTCTCCTCGGAACCGCGGTCGCCGGGAGCGGCCTCAGCGTCAGGGTCGAGCAGCTCGATGGCCGCGAGCGCAAACGGCGAGAGCGGCTGGTTGAGCGCGAAGTTCGCCTGCAGGTCGACGGTGAGGGTGATGCGCCCCTGCCTGCCGATCTCGACGATGCCTGCCGTCACGAGCGTGCGGAAGATGCCGATCGCGCGCAACGCCAGCTCCCGCTGACGGGCGGGCTTCTCGTGGTTGTCGTAGACGAGCTTCTTCGCGTTGCCGAAGACGTCTCCCCCACGCGCGATGACGTTGATGATCATCGACGCCGTGATGTGCATATGCGAGGTGAGTGGCTCTGGCTCTGCGGAGACGAGCTTCTCGAACGACTTCTCACCCCATGAGACGAAGCCCTGCGGCGCCTTCTTCTTGACGATGCGCTTGCGCTTCTTCTCGTCGTCGCCCGCTTTGCGGACCGCAGCGGCGTTCTCGATCTCGTGCGCTGGCGCCTCGACGACAACCGTCCCGGCCGTGTCGTAGCCGGCCCGGCCCGCGCGCCCCGCGATCTGGTGGAACTCGCGCGCCGACAGGTGTCGCATCCGCTGCCCGTCGAACTTGGCGAGCGCCGTGATGAGCACCGTGCGGATGGGCACGTTGATGCCGACACCAAGGGTGTCGGTGCCGCAGATGACCCGCAGGAGGCCCTTCTGCGCGAGCGTCTCGACGAGGCGGCGGTAGCGGGGCAGCATGCCCGCGTGGTGCACGCCGATGCCGGCCCGCACGTACCGGGACAGCACCTTGCCGAACGCCGTCGTGAAGCGGAACCCGCCGATGGCGTCGGCGATCGCATCCCGGCCTGCACGGTCGACGACCTTCAGGCTCGACAGCGCCTGCGCGCGCTCGATGGCCGCGGCCTGCGAGAAGTGCACGATGTAGATGGGCGTCTTGCGCTCTTCGACGAGCTTCTCGACGGTCTCGTGCGTGGGCGCCACGACGTACGAGAAGTCGAGCGGGACGGGACGCTCGACGCCGGTCACGAGGGAGACATCGCGCTGCGTGCGGCGCTCGAGGTCCTCGACGATCTCGGTGACGTCGCCGAGGGTCGCCGACATGAGCAGGAACTGCACGTCGGGCAGCATGAGCAGCGGCAGCTGCCACGCCCACCCGCGGTCTGGGTCGCCGTAGTAGTGGAACTCATCCATGACCACCTGGTCGACGTCGGCGTCAGACCCTTGGCGCAGAGCGAGGTTCGCGAGGATCTCGGCGGTGCAGCAGATGATGGGCGCGTCCGGGTTCACGGAGCTGTCGCCCGTGACCATGCCGACGTTCGCAGCCCCGAAGATCTCGACGAGGGCGAAGAACTTCTCGCTCACGAGCGCCTTGATGGGGGCCGTGTAGTAGCTGCGGCCGCCCTGCGCGAGGCAGGCCGCGTGGGCGGCGATCGCGACGAGCGACTTGCCGGTGCCCGTCGGCGTGGACAGGATGACGTGCGCCTCGGAGACGAGCTCCATGACGGCTTCCTCCTGCGCCGGGTACATGGTGATGCCGCGGCTCGTGGTCCACAGCTCGAACGCCTCGAACATGGAGTCGGCATCGTACGGGTCCGGGAGGAGTGTCACGAGCCCCAGCTTGGGCTCGGGCGTGGCGGGGGCTGGGGCGGAGGTGCCGTCGACGGAAGTCATTGGGTCCATCGTCCCACGCCCGGCGCGCCCGGGCGGCGAGAGGACCGACGCGCGCGGCTACGCGGCGGGCTGGTCCTCGTCGCGCTGGATGCGCTGACCGACGACCGCGGAGACGCCGTCCTGGCGCATCGAGACGCCGTAGAGCGCATCCGCGATCTCCATCGTGCGCTTCTGATGCGTGATGACGATGAGCTGACTGGAAGCGCGCAGCTCCTCGAAGACGGCGAGGAGTCGGCCGAGGTTGGCGTCGTCAAGGGCGGCCTCGACCTCGTCCATGATGTAGAACGGGCTCGGCCTGGCCTTGAAGATCGACACGAGGATGGCGACGGCCGCCAGCGAGCGCTCGCCACCCGAGAGCAGCGAGAGGCGCTCGATCTTCTTGCCGGCCGGTCGCACTGAGACCTCGATGCCCGTCGTGAGCATGTCGTCTGGCGCCGTGAGCGTGATGTCGCCGGAACCGCCGGGGAAGAGGATCGGGAAGACCGTGTGGAAGGCCTCCCGCGTGTCCTCGAAGGCCGCCTCGAAGACGGTGCGCATGCGCTCGTCGATGTCGCCGACGATGCGCAGCAGGTCGGCCTTCGTCGCCGCGAGGTCGTCGAGCTGGTCGGCGAGGAACGCGTGCCGCTGCTCGAGGGCCGCGAACTCCTCAAGGGCTAGCGGGTTGATGCGGCCGAGCGTCGACATCTTGCGCTCGGCGGCGGCGAGGCGCGCCTGCTGCTCGGCGCGCACGAAGGGCACGCCCACGAACTCCTCCTCCGCATCCTCCTCGAGGGTCGCGGCGAGGTCGTCGTCGAGGTGCTCCGGGAGCGCGGGACCGGGACCGGCTCCCGCTCCGGCGCCTGCCGAGATCGCGGCCGCGGGCGCGGCGCTCATCTCGGTTTCGTCACCCGCGCGCTCTGCGGCGTCAGTGTCGCTGGCGGCGTCGGTGTCACTGGCAGTGTCAGCGTCCGTGGCGCTGTCGGCGCCTGCGCCCGCGCGCGCAGCATCGTTGGCATCTGGGGCGACGCCGACCGCGGCCGCTGTGCCCACTGCGCCGGCGGCACCGGATGCATCCGTCGCGTCGCCCCGATCAGCGGGCTCCCCCGAGCCGTTCGCAGCAGCCGAGCCCGCCGCCTCGCCCTCAGCGGCGACCTCGTGCCGGGCTCGCTGCTCGGCGAGCGCGGAGGCGATGCGCTCGGCCTTCGCGCGCAGGGCGTCGTCGTCGGCTGGCACGAGCTGGTCTGGCCCGTACTCGGCGACGAGCACGGCCTCGGCGAGGCGCAGCTCGCTTGCGGCGCGCTCGAGCGTGGAACGCAGCCCGCTCTTCTTCTCGTAGATCTGCAGCTCGATGGAGTGCACGTCCTCGGTGATCTCGCTGAGGCGGGCGCGCAGCTGCTGCTCGGTCTGCCGCAGCTGACCGAGCTCCTCGTGCTGGGCGGCCCGCTCTCGCTCAGCTTCGGCGAGCTGCTGCTGGGCTTCGGCGAGCGACTCCTGCACGGCGGCGGCGAGGCGCGGGATGGCGACGAGCACGCGCTCGGTCTGGGCGAGCTCCGCGCGGCGCACGACGGTCTCGCGGGCGGCCTTGTCTGCGGCCTGGCGGTCGGCTTCGAGCTGGCGTTCGAGGGACTCTGCGCGGAGTCGTTCGCTGCGCGAGCGCTCGCGCAGCGTCTCGAGCTGCAGGCGCGCCTCGACCTCGGCCTCGCGCGCGCGCTCGACTCCGGCGTTCGCGTCGACGCGCGCCGAGGAGTCGAGCTCGGGCCGTGGCAGGGCCTCGTGTTCCGCGAGCGCCGCCTTGGCCGCGCTTGCCGCCTGCTCGGCCGCCTCGACGCCGCCGGAGGCGAGATCGAAGGCCTTCGCGGCGCGCGCGAGCTCGGCGGTGCCCGCATCCACTCGCGCGCTGGCCCGGTTGAGCTGCTCGCGTTCGGCCGCGAGCGCGCCGTCGAAGGCACGGAGCGCGTCGAGCGTGCGCTTCGCCTCGGTCTTCGCGGCCTGCGATGCGGCGCGATGCTCAGCGAGCGCAAGCGCTGCCTGGTCGAGCTCGTCGGCGACTACGGCGAGGCGGGCGGATGCGCGGTCGCGGGCCGCAAGCAGCTCGAGTCGACTGGTGCCCTCCTCCGCGAAGCCGCCGCGCAAGGAGGTGCTCGTGACGACCTCCCCGGCGCGGGTGACGATGGTCAGCGTGGCGTCCACTGGTGCGTCTCCGGAGGACGCCTGCGCTGCCACCGCGGCCCGTGCCTCGTCGAGCGTCTCGCTGACGTGGACGCGGGCGAGCAGCGCGGCGATCGCGGGCGGCGCCTGCACGAGCTCGACCGCGGGGCGCAGGCCTTCCGGAGGCGTGCTGCCGTTGGCACCGGTCGACGCCGCGGCGGCGCCGCCCAACTCGGCGACCACCTCGACGAGGCCGAGCTTCTCCCCCGTGGCGTGCTCGAGCACCCGGAAGGCGGCGTCGGCGTCGCTCGCGAGCACCGCATCCGCCGTCGAGCCGAGGGCTGCGGCGATGGCGGCCTCGTAGCCCTCGTCGATGCGGAGGTGCTCGGCGACGGGGCCTTCGACGCCGTCGAGGCGGGCGGCGAGGAGGGCCGCTGTGCCGTCCTTGGCGGCCGTCGCGAGAGTGAGCGCCTGCACGCGGGCCTGGAGGGCGTCGCGTTCGCGCTCGAGTTCGTGGGCTCTGGTGCGTCCGGCGTCGAGCTGCTGTTCCGCCTCGCGCTGCGCGGCCTCGGCTCGCTTGTAGGCGGCGTCGAGCTCGCTCGAGTCGGAGGCGCTCTGCGCGGCGCTCGCGTCGAGCTGCTCCTTCGCTTTCCTGGCCTGCGCGAGGCGGTCGTTCGCCGCGTCGCGCGCGTTGCGCTGCCTGAGCACCTCGCCGCGCACCGACGCGAGCTTCGAGGCGGCGGTGTCGGCGGCGCCGCGCAGCTCGCTGCGGGTGAGGTCGTAGGCGGTGATTCGCGTCGCCTGGGCTTGGATCTCGACATCGATGCGGTCGAGCGCGGCACGCGCATCCTGGGTCGCGACTTTCGTCGCCTCCCAGAGCGTCTCGGCCTCGGCGGCCCGCTCGACGAGCACCTCCGCCTCGCGGCGGGCGACGTCGACGGCTTCGAGGGTCACGGTCGGCACGAACGCGGGCGACTCGAGGCGCGACACGAGCAGCCCCTTGCGCTGCGAGGCGAGCGCGTTGAGGTTCTGGATGCGCTCGCGCACGCTCTCCAGGTCGAAGACGACCCGGCGCGCGCCGTCGGCCGCGTCTCCCCGGTTCTCGGCGGCGAGCAGCTCGGCCCGGTTCAGGGCTGCGGTCAGCTTCTCCTGCAGGACGACCCGCTCCTCGGAGCGCTCCTGCTCGATGCCGGTCGCGAGGCGAAGGGCAGCGCGCAGCTGCACGACGTCGTCGGCGAGCAGGCGCGCCTTCGCGTCGCGCGCGATGGCCTGGATGCCCTGCGCGCGCCTGGCGATGTCGGCCTGGCGGGAGAGCGGCTTGAGCTGACGGCGCACCTCGTTGGTGAGGTCGCGGAGGCGCGTGAGGTTGGCCTCCATCGCCTCGAGCTTGCGCACCGTCTTCTCCTTGCGGCGGCGGTGCTTGAGGATCCCGGCGGCCTCCTCGATGAAGCCTCTGCGCTCCTCCGGGGTCGCGCGCAGCACGGCGTCCAGGCGCCCCTGGCCGACGATGACGTGCATCTCCTTGCCGAGCCCGGTGTCGCTGAGCAGCTCCTGCACGTCGAGGAGGCGCACGCCGTCGCCGTTGATCGCGTACTCGGACCCGCCGTTGCGGAACAGCGTGCGGCGGATCGTCACCTCGCTGTACTCGATCGGGAGCATCCCGTCGGCGTTGTCGATCGTGAGCGTCACCTCGGCGCGGCCGAGCGGCCCGCGCGTCGCGGTGCCGGCGAAGATGACGTCCTCCATCTTGCCGCCGCGGAGGCTCTTCGCTCCCTGCTCGCCCATGACCCAGGCGAGCGCGTCCACGACGTTCGACTTGCCGGAGCCGTTCGGGCCGACGACGCAGGTCACGCCAGGTTCGAGCGCGAGGGTCGTCGGTTGCGCAAATGACTTGAAGCCCTTCATCGTGAGGCTCTTCAGATGCATGCGCGCTCGCTGGCCTCTCGCTGGTGGTCGGACGTCGTTCGTGGGTCGGACCGGGCTGGTTGCTCGGACTGGGGTCGCGGCGCCCCGATCGGCGCGCTGGCGGGGCTGACGGGGCCCTGGCCTGACAGCTACGGTACCGGAGTGGACTACTTCATTCGGGAGCTCACGCCTCCAGAGCCGGCGTCGGCCCGAGACGGGGAGGCCTGGCGCCTGCTGGAGCGCTTCCGCGACATCGTCAACTCCGGATACGCCGCCACCTACGGCGAGGGTCGTCTGCTCGAGACGAGCCGGCGCATCCTCGCCGACTGGACCATGCCGGGCCCCGTCACGAGCCGCCTGTTCCTCGCCTTCCCGAGCGGCGACGGGCGGGACGCGGGCGAGCATCCGGTCGCCGCGGCGAAGCTCATGGTCTCGCCCCGCGACTCCCCCACGCACGCGTACCCGCACGTCGTCGTGGATGCGCCTGCCAGGCGGCGAGGCATCGGCACCTTCGTCGCGGCCCGCCTCGAGGAGCTCGCACGGGCGGACGGCCGCACGTCCCTGCAGGCCTGGGTCGAGCATCCGACCCCGGGAGGCGAGCGGGTGGCCGCGCCGACCGGGCACGGCAGCGTCTCGGCGGCGGACCCCGCCGCTCGCTTCCTGTGGAAGACCGGCTGGGAGCTCGGCCAGATCGAGCGCATCAGCGAGCTACGCCTCCCGGTGTCGGCCGAAAGCCTGCTCGCGCACATGGAGGCCGCGGCGGCGCGCGCCGGCACCGACTACCGCGTGCTCACCTGGGAGGGCGAGAGCAGCCCCGCGCACCTCGACGACCTCGCGAGACTCAACGGCGACATGTCGGTCGACGCCCCGGCCGGTGAGCTCGAAGTGGACGAAGAGCACTGGGACGCCGAGCGAGTCGCCCAGCTGGAACGCCGCGCGCTCGCATCCGGGGCGACGTTCCTGAACGCGGCCGTGCTGCACGTCCCGAGCGGCCGCCTCGTGGCCCAGTCGATGCTGCAGCTCGACCTCGACGACACCACGCGCCCGGCGCAGCAGGACAACACGCTCGTCACGTCGACGCACCGCGGCAGGCGGCTCGGGATGCTCGTCAAAGCGGCCAACCTCGTGCAGCTCGCCGAGCGCTACCCGGAGTGCACGGGCGTCTTCACCTGGAACGCCGAGGAGAACGCACACATGCTGCGCGTCAACGAGGCGCTCGGCTTGGTTCCGCTCGCGCCGGAGGGTGGGTGGCAGAAGCGGCTGTCGTGAGCAGGCCGGCCAGCTTGCGTGATGAAACGCGCAGGACAGGCCGCGCGCACCCCCGCTCATTCCGTTCGTCCCGCAAGTTGGCCACCCCTGGCGTTTGCGGTTCCAGCAAACAGGGTTGCGGATGCGCGGACGGGTGCGCATGCTGAGCGCATGACCTCGCACCACCACCACGCCTCCGCTGCCTCGAGCACGGACTCCGCCGCGACAGCTGGCCAACCGCAGGCCCCCACCGAGTTCTGGGAGGGCCTGTACTCGGCGAAGCCCGCGGTCTGGTCTGGCCGCGTCAACGCGAACCTCGCCAGCGTGGCCGGTGCGCTCACGCCCGGCCGTGCCCTGGACCTCGGATGCGGCGAGGGCGGCGACGCGATCTGGCTCGCTCAGCACGGCTGGAGGGTCACTGGCATCGACATCTCGACGGTCGCCATCGATCGGGCACGCGCGGCAGCCCTGACAGCGGGCATCGATGAATCGCTGATCGACTTCGTGGCCGGCGACCTCGAGACGTGGCGTCCGACAGAACCGCTCCACCTCGTCACGGCGAGCTTCCTCCAGTCGCCCGTGCACCTCCCTCGAACGCAGATCATCCGCGAGGCCGCCCTCACGCTCGCGCCCGGCGGCCACCTCCTCACGGTCGCGCACGCCGGCCCTCCGTCCTGGGTAGAGACCTCCGAGCATCCCGCGCACCTGTTCGTGCATCCCGAGCGTGAGATCGCCGACCTGGCACTGCCCGCCGACGGGTGGGAGACGGTGATCACCGAGCTCCGCACCCGCGAGGTCACCTCCCCAGACGGGGAACCCGGCACCCTCGAGGACAGCGTGGTGCTGCTGCGCCGCCGCGCCTGACCCACCACTGCCACCCTCCCGGCCTGCTTGACTGAGACCTCGACGACAAAGGAGTGAACAGTGAACGGTGCTCGACCCTCCCGCGTCGCCGGGGCGGGACTGCTGGCCATCGCCGTGTTGACCGGATGCGCCTCGTCACCTCCCGAGGATGAGGCGCACTACGCAGACCTGGCGCGCGCGGCCGACGAGAGGGACGTGCTGCCTTCCGCCGTCGAGACCACCCAGGACGGCGTCGAAGTAGATGTCGAGACGGTCAGGCTCGCCGCGGAGAACGACGGGACACTCGTGTTCCTCGCGCGCGGCACGCAGGGCGGTGAGGACTCCGTCTGCCTCGTGCTGACCGGACCTGGCGACGAGGACTGGGGGCTCACCTGCAGCATCGTCGGCGGGAGCTTCGGGGATGACCGCTCCACCTACTTCGTCGTGCCGGACGATGCGGGGCCGGAGCGCCTCCCCCAGGACATCTCCCTCACCCGGCTGAGCGAGAACGTCTACGTGAGCCCCGCGGCCGCGCCGGAGGAAGTGCAGTGAAGCCGGACGGCGGCGCGTACGCTATCGGTTTTGGCCGCGAATCCGGAGGACGCACATGAGCGATGTTGTGATGTACACGGACGGCGCCTGCAAGGGCAACCCAGGGCCGGGCGGTTGGGGGGTCTGGCTGAAGTCGGGCGACCACGAGCGGGAGCTGTTCGGCGGCGAGCTCAACACGACCAACAACCGCATGGAGCTCAAGGCCGTCATCGAGGGCCTCAGCGCACTCAAGAAGCCCTGCAACGTCGCGCTCTACCTGGACAGCCAGTACGTCCGCAAGGGCATCACCGAGTGGATCAAGGGGTGGAAGGCGAAGGGGTGGAAGACCGCTTCGAAGCAGCCCGTCAAGAACGCGGAGCTCTGGAAGGAGCTCGACGCGCTCGTCGAGGACAGCGGCCACACCATCGAGTGGCGCTGGGTGAAGGGCCACTCAGGCGATGTCGGCAACGAGCGCGCCGACATGCTCGCGAACAAAGGCGTCGACCAGGCACTCGGCCGCGGCTAGGCCGCTTCCGTAGACTCGAAGCATGGCTGAGACGGCAAGCAGCATCGACGAGTATCTCGAGGCACTGAGCCCGGAGTATCGGGCCGAGCTCGAGCGCATCCGCTCGATCGTGAAGCGCATGGTGCCGGAGGCCGAGGAGAAGATCAGCTACCGGATGCCGACGCTTGCCTACAAGGGCAGGGCGCTGGTCTACTTCACGGCGTCGAAGAAGCACCTGAGCTTCTACCCGTCCGAGTGGGCGATCGAGGAGTTCGCAGACCGCCTCACCGACTACACGACGACGAAGCACGCCATCCAGTTCACGGTCGCGAAGCCCCTTCCGGATGCGCTCATCGAGGAGCTCGTGACGTACCAGGCACGGCAGATCGACGCCGGCCGGCAGCAGTAGCTCGCGACTCGACGCGAACTACTCGTCGCCGATCGCCCTGACGATGCTCGCGAGCCCGAAGCGCCACGCCTCGTCGACGTCCCCGCCGAGGTTGAAGCCGCTGTTGAGCTCCATGCTCACGAAGCCGGCAGCCCATGCCGTGAGCGTCCGGGCCGCCTCGAGCGCACGTTCTTCACCGGCCAGTTCGCCCGCGAGCCGCAGGATGCTCTGGCTGGCGGACGCTCCGAACTCGGGCCGTGCCGTCGGCGTCCCCGCGCCCGGCGTCAGGATCAGCTGGAAGGCGGCTGGCCGCTCGTGGCCGAAGACCCGGAACTCGCCCGCGAGCTGCTCGAGACTGCCCGCCTGATCAAGTCGCTCCCCGAGTTCGCTGAGGGTCGCTTCCGCCACCAACTGGATGAGCTCCTCGCGGTTCGCCACGCGCTTGTAGAGGGACGGAGCTCGCACGCCGACACGGGCGGCGACCGCCTGCATGCTGAGACCTGCGAGCCCCTCGCTCTCGAGGAGGTCGCGGGCAGCGAGCACGATGGCGCCGAGGGAGGTCCTGTCCGGGGTAGGCATGCATCCACTATAGCTATTGACAGTAGCCATGATGGCTACATAGGTTAGCCATCATGAGACTCGACACTTCGCTCCACCGCATCGGCAACGACATCGTGGCCGCCTACCTCGTCGTGACGCCGGAGGGCGTGACCGTCATCGACGCGGGCCTGGCCGGCCACTGGCGCGAGCTCGTGACAGAGCTCGCGACGCTGGGGCTCACGGTCGCCGACATCAGGGGGGTGATCCTCACGCACGGCGACTCCGACCACGTGGGCTTCGCGGAACACCTCCGACGCGACCACGGTGTGCCGGTCTTCATCCACGCTGGGGACGCGGAGCGGGCGAAGGGCGGTCCGAAGCCAGCCACCGCGAAGCAGCAGATGAAGCTCGGCGCACTCCTCGGGTTCGCCGCCTACACGCTGCGCAAGGGTGGCGCACGAACCGAGTGGCTGACAGAGGTCGTCGAGGTCCAGGGCGGCGAGACCCTCGACCTCCCTGGCTCGCCTCAGATCATCGGCATGCCCGGCCACTCCGCGGGCAGCATCGCCGTCTACGTGCCGGTCGCGGATGCGGTCTTCGTGGGCGACGGACTCACCACCCGCCACGTCCTGACCGGAGCGGAAGGCCCGCAGCCAGCCCCGTTCACTGACGAGCCCGCCCAGGCGATCGCATCCCTGCAGGCCATCGTCGACACCACAGCGAAGTGGGTGCTGCCCGGCCACGGGGCCCCGTGGAGCGAGGGAGTGGAGGCGGCGGTGGCGGCGGTCGAGTCGGCGGCCACTGGGCCCCGCTGACCGCGATGCTCGCCCACGCGACCCAGGACGTCGCTGGTGGCGGCGGCTAGCGCTCCCGCTGGCACTTCTCGCAGAAGTGCGCGCCGCGGTTCTGGAACTTCTCGCGCACGATCGGCCGCCCGCACCTCGGGCAGGGCTTCCCCTGCCGCCCGTACACGTTGAGCGAATGCGCGAAGTACCCGGCCTGCCCGTTCACGTTGACGTACTGGGCATCGAAGGATGTGCCACCCTCGGCGAGCGCCTTCGCGAAGACCTCGCGCACGTGCTGCAGCAGCTCCCTCGCCTTCGACGGCGACAGCCCCGCCGTGTTGCGCGCGTAGTGCAGCCGCGCTCGCCACAGCGCCTCGTCGGCGTAGATGTTGCCGATCCCCGAGATGAGCGTCTGGTCCAGCAGCGCTGACTTCACGCCCGTCTTGCGTCGCAGCAGCGCGGCCGACCAGGCGTCGTCGTCGAAGTGCGGGTCGAGCGGGTCCCGGGCGATGTGCGCGACCTGCGATGGGACATGCTCGCCCGCGACGTCCAGGGTCGGCACAAGCCGGTCGATCGCGAGCGAGCCGAACACGCGCTGGTCGGCGAACGCCACCACGAGGTCGCCGGCAGGGCCATCGACGCGGATGCGCGCGCGCAGGTGACGGTCGTCAGGAGCGTCGGAGGAGCGCAGCAGCATCTGCCCGCTCATGCCGAGATGCGCGGTCAGGGCCTCCTCGCGGCCCTCAAGCGGGAGCCACAGGTACTTGCCCCGGCGGGAGACGCTCGAGAACCGCGCACCCTCGAGCGCACCCACGAAGTGCGTCGAGTCACCGAGGTGACGACGGAGGGACCGCTCGTCGAGCACCTCGACGGCGGACACGGATGCCCCCGTCACGGCGGGGGCGAGGCCGAGGCGGACGACCTCGACTTCAGGCAGCTCCGGCACGGCTAGGAGACCGAAGGGGCGACGTCGTCGCCCTCGCTCAGCTGATGCCACGCGGCAAGCGCCCCAGCCACTTCGGCCTGCTTCTTGCTCGTGCCGACACCCTTCGCCTGAGCGAGGATGCGCTTCTTCTTCAGCACCGTCACCGTGGCCGTGAAGCTGCGGTCGTGCTCGAGCCCGGATCCCTCGACCTCGTACCTCGGCGGCTCGGCACCGCGAGTATCGGCGAGCTCCTGCAGAGCGGTCTTCGGGTCCTGCTCGGCGCCGAGGCGCCACACGACCGCGAGCTTCGGCTCCACCAGTCGCAGGATCAACTCGGTCGCGACGTCGACACCGGCGGACAGATAGGCGGCCCCGATGACCGCCTCCATCGTGTCGGCGAGCACCGAGTCCTTGTTGTTGCCACCCGTCAGGTGCTCGCCGCGCCCCAGGTGCAGATACTTCCCGAGGTCGATGCCCCGAGCGATCTCCGCCAGCGCCACCGTCGAGACGAGGGACGCGCGCAGGCGCGACAGCTGCCCCTCCGTGTAGTCGGGGTACGTGCGGTACAGCATGACCGTCACGGCCTGCCCGAGAATCGAATCACCGAGGAACTCGAGGCGCTGATTGTCGGGGATGCCGCCGTTCTCGACCGCGTACGACCTGTGGGTCAACGCGAGCTCGAGGAGCGCGGGAACGAAGTCGACCCCGAGGCCGCCTGCCAGCTCAGCTGACGGTGCGGCGTCGGGGTCGATGATCTTCACGTCGTGCATGACGCGAGGATCAGACGTCTGCGACCTTGCGGCCCTTGTACTCGAAGAACAGCGGAGTGCCAGCTGCGTCCTCGACAACCTTCGCGCGGTGCGGGAGGCTGTAGGTGACCTTGCCGTTCTCAACGGTCTTGACGAGGGTCGGCACGGAGGCCTTCCACTGCGAACGACGCGAACGCGTGTTCGAGCGGCTCATCTTGCGCTTGGGGAGAGCCATCGGCGTCTACCTTTCATCTTTCATCGTGCAGGGAGGCGAGCTCATCTCTGGCCCGACTCCCCCTTGTAATCATGGTTGCGCGTGCCCTCACGAACATCTGTCTCACGAGGACCCGCGACTTCCTCAGAACCCGTTGCTGGTTCCTCGGCTGCTTCTGTTGAAGCGCCAAACCCTGCCAGTGCCGCCCAACGCGGGTCAACCGCGGGCGCCTGCTCTTCGAGCGGCTCCACCAGCTTCTCGCCGGTTTCGGGATCTAGGCCGAGGCAGTCCGGCCGACAAACCGGCTGGAATGGCAGTGCGAGCACTACCGCATCGCGAACGGGCGGTTCAAGGTCGACAGTGTCGTCGTGAACCTCGTACTCGAGGGCTTCGTCGCGAGCATACGCGAAAAGCTCTGCGAAATCGACCCGGAGCGGCTCGTCCAGCGGCGTCAGGCATCGGCTGCACTCCCCGCTCATCCGGGACTCGAGGCTTGCGGTCGCCAGAATGCCGTCGTGCAGCACCTCGAGACGCACGTCGAGCTCGATCGGCGTGCCCTTCTCGATGTAGCCGAGCCCTTCGCCGATGCGCTCAGGCGCATCGAAGTCGAGCTCGAGGGTGCGCATCGTGCCGGCCTTGCCCACGATGGTCGCGATGTTCACGAGGTACGGAGAGGAAGTCACCGGGAGATTGTACGCCCTCGGCTCGGAGTGCATCCCGAACCCCTTTACTCGATGGAGGTGTCGGTGTCGCCCTGCAGGTACTCGTAGACGACGCGCGGCACGTACGGCGAGACGTCGCCCCCGAGGCCAGCCACCTGACGGACCAGCGAGCTGGACACGTGCGCGTGACTCGGGTCGGGGAGCATGAACATCGTCTCGACACGGGCGAGGTTGCGGTTCACGATCGCCATCGGCGTCTCGTAGGTGACGTCGGCCTGCGAGCGGATGCCCTTCACGACGACCTTCGCGCCGACATCGGTGCAGTAGTCGACCAGCAGGCCGACGCTCCAGGAGGCGACGCGGACGTTGCCGCGGATCCCGCTCGCCGAGACGGCCTGCTCGATGAGCTCCACCCGGCGTGCGATGGGCAGGAGCGCGTGCTTGTCCGGGTTGTGCACGACGACGACGTGCACTTCCTCGAAGACCGAGGTGGCGCGCTGGATGACATCGAGGTGGCCAAGGGTCACCGGATCGAACGAACCGGGCACAACAGCGATTCTGCTCATGCGGACAAGACTACGGGGCACTTCCTGCGCGAAGCGCGCACGAGAACCACGTTGCCGCTCGCGGGCGGAACGCGGGGCCGGAACGCCGCCCGGCGGGCCAGCTCAGCGTCAGCGCGCGTTGGGCGTGTCGTCGTCCTGGTCTGCCGTCGGCTCGTCGGCCTGCGGCTTGCGGCTCGCCTCGAGGTCAGCGGCCTTGCGACGGAACACGAGGAAGGAGACGAGGACGACGGAGACTCCGGCGAGCCCCATGAGCACCCAGGCCCACGCGGGGATGCCCGAGTCCTGGGGAACCGGGGTGCTGGATCGCTCCGCCGCGCCTGTCGCTCCCGCGTCGCTGTTGGTGAGCGTGGACCCCTCCGTGTTCTCCGCGGCTCCGAAGCCGGCGGGCGCGGATTCTGAGGGCTGCGCGTCCTCGACGGAGGCGACGCCCACGGAGACGGTGAACGGGATGGTGCCGGAGATCGGATGGCCGTCGGAGGAGACGACCTGCCAGTTGAGCGCGTAGTCTCCGGCAGCGAGCTCGGGGAGCGCCTGGTCGACCACCGTGCCGTCCACCGTCGCAGGCGACTCGAGGTCGACGGCGGTCTCCTCCACGGCACTCACCGCGAACAGCTCGATCTGCGGTCCGAGCGTGCCCTCCGACTGCACTTCCGCGGAGAACGTCAGGGTCGCGCTCGCCGGGGCCACCTCCACGGCTTCGTTGGCGGAGGGGCTCGACTCGACCAGCGAGTCGTGCGCGGAGGCGTACTGCGACCCGATCCCGAGCGCGAGCGCCAGGAAGGCCAGCATCGCGGCGATCATCAGGCGGGAGGCGATACGGAGCGAGCGCACGGAGGAGGAAGAGGTCACCGGACCATCGTAGGCCAGGGGCCCGACCTGGCCCCTGGCACGGGCCTCCCCTCGTGCGGACCCGTCTGGGCGAGCCCCGCTCGCCTGACGGCACCGACCGCCGCCGTCAGGATTTGCCGAGGAACTCCCGCTCCTCGAAGCTGTGGCGGCCTATCGCCGCCTTGAGGTCCGGCCAGCGCTTCAGGCTCCAGTCGTCGTTGATCAGCAGAGCGGCTTCGTCTCGCGCGGAACGGATGAGGTCTGTGTCCTCGATGACCCGGAGCAGCTTCAGGGATGTCCGCCCGCCGGATTGTGCAGTGCCGAGCACGTCGCCCTCGCGGCGCAGCTCGAGGTCGCGCTCGGCGAGCTCGAAGCCGTCGAGCGTCTCCGCCACTGCGTTGATGCGCTCCCGAGCAGTGGATTCCTCCTCGGAGTTCGAGACGAGCAGGCACAGCCCCGGGTGCTCCCCTCGCCCCACGCGACCGCGCAGCTGGTGCAGCTGCGAGACGCCGAAGCGGTCCGCATCCATGACGATCATGACCGACGCGTTCGGCACGTTGACACCGACCTCGATGACGGTCGTGGCGACGAGCACGTCGATCTTGCCCTCCGCGAAGGCCCGCATGGCGCCGTCCTTCTCGTCGCTCGGCATCGCCCCGTGCACGGCGGCGACGCGCTTGCCCGCGAACAGCGGATGCACGGCGAGCGTCGGCGCGAGCTCCATGACGGCGGCGACCGGCTGCGGTGCCTCCTCACCCTCGGCGGGCTCCGCGGGCTCGGAGGGCTCGATGGCCGGGCACACGACAAACGCCTGCCGCCCGCGGTCGACCTCTTCCGCGACGCGCTGCCAGGCGCGTTCGAGCCAGTGCGGATGCTCGCGAGTCGCGACGACGAACGTCTCGATCTTCTGGCGCCCCTTCGGCATCGTCACGATGCTCGAGATGTCGAGGTCGCCGAACACCGTCATCGCGACCGTGCGCGGGATCGGTGTCGCGGTGAGCACCAGCAGGTGCGGCGGCTGGGCGCCCTTGGCGCGCAGCGACTCGCGCTGCTCGACCCCGAACCGGTGCTGCTCGTCGACGATGACGAGGCCCAGGTCGTCGAACATGACGTCGTCGCTGAGCAGCGCATGGGTGCCCACGATGATCTTCGCCTCGCCGGCGACGACGCGGAGCGCGGCCCGCTTGCGCTCGGCTTTCGGCATGCTTCCGGTGATGAGCGTTGGCTTCAGCCGCTCGGCGAGCTCCGGCCCCAGCGAGTCGATGATCGAGCGGTAGTGCTGGGACGCGAGCACCTCGGTGGGAGCGAGCATGGCCGATTGTCCGCCTGCGTCGGCGACCTGCAGCATCGCGCGCAGGGCGACGAGTGTCTTGCCGGAGCCGACCTCGCCCTGCACGAGGCGGTGCATCGGCACGCCGCGCGCGAGATCCTTCGCGATCTGCCGACCGACGGTCTTCTGGTCGGGTGTCAGCTCGAAGGGCACCAGTTCGTCGAAGGCCGCGAGCATCGGGCCGATGTCGTCGGTCCTGGCCCGGGCGGCGACGAGCTCGGAGATGGCGCGACGCTGCAGCAACGCGGCCTGCAGCACGTAGGCCTCGGTGAAGCGCAGTGACTCCCGCGCTCGTTCGAGCAGCTTGAAGGTCTCGGGTTGGTGGATGGCGCGCATCGCCTCGTCGTAGCTGTACATGCCGAACATGGCGCGCGTCTCGACGGGCACCGGGTCGCGCAGGAACGGGACCGCCTCGAGCACAGCCTGGACGGCGGCCGCGACCTTCCAGGTGGGCCGGCTGGCCGTGGCCGGATAGATCGGGATCGGCTCCTTCAGCCACTGGTCTCGACGCTCCGACAGGGCCTCGAGCGGCGCGTTCTCGAACAGCTCGTACTCGGGATGGGCGAGCTGGATCGCTCCCCGGTAGGCGGACGCCTTGCCGGAGAAGATGCCCGTCACGCCCGGCTGCAGCTGCTTCGCCCGCCAGCTCTGGTTGAAGAAGGTCAGCGAGACGATGCCCTTCTCGTCAGTGATCTCGACTTCCAGGATCGACCCGCGGCGCGCCCGCATCTGGCGGTCGCTGACGCGGAGCACGCGTGCGACCAGGGTGACGTGCTCACCGAGCGGCAGCGACTCGATGGCGGTCATCTCACCCCGGCGCGCATATCGGCGCGGGTAGTGCTCGAGCATGCCGGCGACCGTCGTGACGTCGAGCTGCTTCTTGAGCTGCTGAGCGTCGCGCTTCCCGAGCACGTCCTCGAGCGGCGTGTCGAGGCCGAATCCGTCCATCAGCGCCTTCCTGACAGGGAGGCCGGGGCGAGCACCGCCCGGCGACGGATGGCGGGCGGTGCCGAGGCCCGGAGCGCTGCCCTGACCACGAGGACATCGTTCCAGAGCGCCGACCGCTCGCCTGCGCTCAGCTGCTGCCCGGCTCCCGGGTCCGAGAAGGCGGCGTGCTCATGCTCGACCCGGAGGCGGTCGAGCGCGGCGCGTGCGTCATCCACCTCCGCGACTGCGGGGTCGGTGGCAGACGCAGAGGCAGGAGCAGGAGCAGGAGCAGACGTGTCTGCCGCGCCGCCGCGAGTCTCGACGGCGCCAGCGATGGCGGCGACGACCGCCTCAGGGGTGAGTCCGGCGGCGAGCCGGACGCCGTAGTCGACGGCGCTCTCGCAGACCTCCTGCCAAGCCGCGGTCCCCGCGCTCGGATGCTGCGGCGGCGTCCCGGTCAGGACCGCGGTTCGGCGCGCTCGACGTCTGGCGCCGCGCAGGAACGCCGGGATGAGGAGGAGCGCGATGATCGCCAGCGCTCCGGCGATGACCGCCAGCGTGACGAACACCGCGGTGAGATCGATGCCCGCCTCTTCATCCTCCTGCGCGCCGGGGCTGTCCGCCGCATCGGTCGGAGTCGGCGTCGGCGTCTCCGGCGGCACGGTCGGCGCCTCCGTGCTCTGGGTCTCGACAGGGGTCGGCGTCGGCGTCGTGGTCCCGAACGGGTCGATCGTCGGCGCGGTCGTCTCACCCGGGCCGGGCGCGACGAGGTTTCCGAGCGCACCTGCGGGCGTCGTCTCGAACATGACCCAGCCGTGGCCGGGCAGGTAGAGCTCTGCCCACGCGTGGAGCTGGTCGCTCGTGACGGTGTAGACAGGCTGCCCCTCGGCGTTCAGCTCCCCCGCGGAGCCCGGCGTGAAGCCGACGCCGATGCGGGAGGGGATGCCGAGCATGCGTGCCATGACCGCCATCGACGACGCGTAATGCACGCAGTATCCCGCTCGTGCGTCCAGGAAGGCGGCGATGACGTCGAGGCTCGTTCCGTCGTACCCCTGCTGGACGGGCGCGGTCTCCGAGTACGCGAAGCCGTCGGCGAAGAACGCCTGGAGCTGCAGCGCCTGCGTCCCGGCGGGGGCATCCTCGTCGACGATTTCGCCGAGCACGTCGCGAATGCGGTCGGCACTCGGCCCCTCCGGCACTTGCGTGAGCGGTTCGAGCTCGGGCGGCACGTCGACCTCGAGCTGCGAGATGGTCTCGAAGCTCGGAGTCGGCACCACCGTCTGGATCTCGTAGTTCTGCGCCAGCGCTTCATCGTTCGCGCTGCGCACGTCACCGGTCCGCTCTTCGAGGAGGAACTCCCCCTGCAGGTCCACGATGCTAGCCGCGAAACCGGGTCGCGGGAGGAACGAGCTCACGCCGTCGTTGAGCACGATGCGCGTAGTGAACTCGCTCGACTGCGCCCCCGCCGAGACGCCGGTCGGGAGTGGCAGCTCGCCCCCGTCGATCGCCACGTTCCCGTCGAACGCGCCGGGAGTCCAGTCGTCGCTGCCGTTCAGGTCGCTGAGCGTCTGCAGCGTCAGGTACGGCAGCGACCCCTGGTCCGTGGTCGTCGCGTAGCGGAGCACCTCGACCGCGTTGTTGCGCCGAAGGTCCTCGCCGAGGTCGATGATGGGGTTCGCCCGGTTCGTGGACAGCCCGGTCGTGGACGTCTGCCGGATCGCGTCGATGCCGGTCGGCGCGGGGACGACGGTCGAGGCGACGAGGACGGCAACCAGCGACACCGCGGTGACGCCCAGCGCCCCGCCAAGGCCGGCCAGGCCTCTGCTGTCGACGAGGAAGCCCTGGTACGAGAGCTCCTCGTCGTGCACACGCTGGTGCCAGCTCGACACCGCGTAGAGGAACACCGCGAGCGCCAGCGCGGCGAAGACGTACGTCCAGCCGTCGAACGCGTCGATGCCGAGGGCCATCGGGATGAGCGGGAACGCGAGCAGCGGCAGCATCGCGAGCGAGCGACCCCTGATGCCGAACACGAAGAAGTCGCAGAGCACCACGATGATCGCGACGCCGATGAGCACGAGCATCGTCATGGCGTCGGTCTCGCGCAGTGGCGCCGCGTCGGAGCGAAGCTGCTCGACGAGCTGCTCGGTGAGCACACCCCAGCCCTCGACCGTCGCCCGCGGCGAGCCGCGCCCGGTAAAGCTCACGAGAACGATGGCGCCGCCCACGATCGAGGCGATGAGCGCCCAGAGCTGGGACCCGGTGAAGGTGCGGACGAGCGCGGCGGCCCCGAGCATGATCGTGACCAGGACGATGGCCTTCGCCGACCACGTGTTGGTGTCGAAGATCGGCCAGAGCAGGTTCGTCGCGCTGTAGATCAGCACGGCGAGCGAGACGGTGACCACCCATGAGCCGTTGGCGCCCGGGGTCCCCTTCCAGCCTTGGCGGCGACGCATCTGCGCCGTGGTCGTGGCCTGCGCGCTCATACGGTGGCCTCCAGCTCGAGCACGGGCGTGAACGGCCGCGCGCGGGCGGGTGAGTAGACGGCGACGTTCCAACCGGCATCCGTGAACGACGTCAGGGTGGCCGGGGGCACGGGCCCGTCGGAGACGAGCAGCGCGAGGGCTGGCGAGGCGACGGACGAGAGCGATCGGATGGCGGCCAGGCCTTCCCCGCCCAGGTGACGGTGCACGTAGACGACGGGAGTGCGCGCCACGCGGGAGATGTCGTCGACGACCTCGGCGCAGGCCTCCCGACGCTCGGCGTCGGGCTGCGTGAGCATGAGTCGACGCATGACCCCTTCGAGGGCCTCCTCCGACGGCGTGCGCGTGCTCTCGGCGTCGCCGTCGAGAGCGGCGTGCGTCTCGAAGAGCTCGGTCTCGTACCCGAAGCGGTGGAAGCGTGCGAGGACCGAAGCGGCGAGAGAGACCGCGAGCTCGAACTCCGCATCCACGGCAGTCGACGGACTGGCCTGCTCGTTCATGAGGTCGATGATCGTCATCGGCGCCTTCGGTTCCTCGACCGCGGGTGCCCCGCTCGTGTCGAGGATCACCACGGAGGTGTCCTCGGCGTGGTGCTCCTCCTGGCGGACGCGCAGCTCTCCCGCGTGCGCCGTCGCACGCCAGTGGATGCGTCGCAGCGGGTCCCCTCGTCGGTAGTCGCGGGTGAGCACGTCGTCGGAGTCACCCGACTGCGCGACACCGGCCTCGACCTCGCCGCCGCTCTTGCCGCTCGGCACCGACATCGCCGGCAGGTCGACGACGCGTGGCCACACCTCGACCTCGGTCGCCTCACCGATCTTCAGGACTCGCCGGGTCAGGCCGAGGCCGTCCATGTTGTCGAAGAACAGGGGCCCGACCTCGTGGACTCCGCGCCGCATCGAATCCACACCGTAGGCGACCCGGCGACGCCGCTTGTCCTCGTTGCGGTTGATGCGTGAGCCGATCGCCGGCAGCACGCCGCCGACGCTGGACGGCTCCGCGCCAGGCAGCAGGTCCAGGTAGGAACTCGGCTCGAGCGCGATCCAGGACCGATTGCGGACCTCCGTGACCACTCGCATCCGATCACCCACGGCGAGCGTCGTCGGGTAGATCGTGCGCTCGGCCTCGAGGCGCGGGCGCCAGATGAGGCGAAGCACGTAGGCGACGAGCGGCAACGCGACGAGGAACCCACCGAGGGCGAGCAGCTCGCCCCGTCCGAAGACCACGGCAGCGGCTCCGAGCAGCACGCCGACCACCACCAGGCCGATGGCTCGGCTGGTGGGTCTCAGCCGCCTCTCGATGCGCTTCGTCGCCACGCGCTACGCGGTCGCCGCGCTCGTTGGGACGGCGATCTGCTGCGAGATCTGGTCGATGATGCGGGCGGCGGATGCAGACGCGGCGGTGCCCCTCGACCCGCGGGCGCTCAGCACGAGACGGTGCGCGAAGACGGGACCGACGAGCTTCGCGACGTCGTCCGGCACGACGAAGTCGCGTCCGGCGACCGCCGCAGCCGCGCGCGAGGCGCGGACGAGGTGCAGGGTGGCGCGGGGGCTCACGCCGACGCGCACATCTGGATGCTCGCGCGTGGCCCTCGCGAGGTCGACGATGTACTGCTTGATGGCAGGGGCCACGTAGATTCGCGAGGCCTGCTCGATCATGGTCGACACGTCGGTCGCGCTCAGCGATGCGCGCACGCTGGCGAGGGGGTCGCTCGAGTCTCGGCGGTCGACCATCGCGAGCTCGTCGTCGCGCTCGGGGTAGCCCATCGACATCCGCGCCATGAAGCGGTCCCGCTGCGCCTCGGGGAGCGCGTACGTGCCTTCCATCTCCGAAGGGTTCTGCGTGGCGAACACCGTGAACGGCGCGGGGAGCTTGTGCGTGACGCCGTCGACCGTGACCTGTCCCTCCTCCATGCACTCCAGGAGCGCCGACTGGGTCTTCGGGGAGGCGCGGTTGATCTCATCGCCGATGACGACGTTCGCGAACACCGGGCCCTGCTGGAACTCGAAGCGGCGCTCGACCTGGTCGTAGATCGCGACACCCGTCACGTCCGACGGCAGGAGGTCAGGGGTGAACTGGATGCGGCTCACGCTCGAGTCCATCGCCGCCGCGAGCGTCTTCGCGAGCACCGTCTTGCCGACGCCGGGCACGTCCTCCACCAGCAGGTGACCGCCGGCGAGGAGCACGACGACGGCGAGATGCACCTGCTCGTCTTTCCCCGAGATGACCGACGACACGCTCTCGCGGATCTGACGCGCGCCATCCTGCAGCGCAACGGCTGTGCTCGATGCGCGCTCGCGCCCAGTAGGCGCGGCTGACAGGGCCGTCGCCGCCGCGGTCTCCGCGCTGTTGCCGTGTTCCATGGCCACCTCCGAATTCAAGTGCCCATCATTCCACGCACCCCCGACAAGTTCGGCCAGAAGCTCGCCACTGTGCATGCAGTCGCGGCCTCACGGCTACGATCGCTGCGTGACACGCATCATCGCAGGAGCCGCCAGGGGCCACTCGCTCTCCGTTCCCAAGAGCGGCACTCGTCCGACGAGCGACCGCGTCCGGGAGGCGATGTTCTCGTCGCTCGAGTCGCTGCTCGATCTCGGCGGTGTCGCCGTGCTCGACCTGTACGCGGGTTCCGGGGCGCTGGCGTTCGAGGCGCTCAGCCGGGGCGCGTCCAGCGCCGTGCTCGTCGAGCAGTCCAAGGCGGCCACGGCCGTGCTGCGCGCCAACGCCGAGCTGCTCGCGCGCGTGACGCGTGAGCAGGGCCGCCGCACGGTGACGACGCGTGTCGCGCAGAGCTCCGTGTCGAGCTTCCTCCGCACTCCCCCTGCCCAGCGTTTCGAGCTCGTGTTCATCGACCCCCCATACGAACTCGGCGAGGCGGAGCTCTCGGAGGCGCTCGAGGCACTGGTGCCGCACCTGGCGCCCGAGGCGGTCGTCGTGATCGAACGCGGCTCGCGCTCCCCTGCCCCGACCGGTCCGCACAGCTTCGATCCGCTGCGCCGCAAAGCCTACGGCGAGACGATCGTGTACAGCTACGAGGCAGTGCCCGTCGAGGAATCAGACGCCGAGAAGTCCCAGGCGTAGGGGTCCCAGCCCCGCGCATCCCTCGGCTCACCGTCGACGCGCACCGCCGAGGCGGCCCCGTCTCCCGCCGGATGCACCCGCCCGATCGCGCGGAACCCGTCCGGCAGCGTCGCCCAGGCCGGAAAGGTCGCCAGCAGCCCGTGGTCCTCGCCGCCGACTACGACGAGCTCCACGGCGCGCGCCCGCCGCTGGGTCTCGTCGAGCTCCGGCATCGCGGCGCGCAGCGCTGCGTCGACCGCTTCGATGTCGGAGCCGAGCACTGAGGTGTCGATCTCGAGCCGCACACCGCTGGCCCGGGCCAGCCTGGTCGCATCGAGGAGAAGGCCATCGGAGACATCCATCATCGCCGTCGCGCCGGCCTCCCTGGCCGCGAGCCCCAGCGAGGTGTCGATCGTGGGCGCGAGATGCCAGTCGACCACGGCGGCGACGGCGTCGCCGCGCGAGCGCAGGGCCGCGATGCCCTCGGCGAGCGCCTCGCCCCGCGCATCTCGGGCCAGGGCATAGAGCAGCGAGAGCCCCGCACCGCTGCGCCCGGCCGGGCCGCTGAGGGCCAGGACATCGCCGGCCTCCGCCCCGGACCGCGGCACCGGCTCTCCTCCGCCCAGGTCACCGAACGCCGTGATCGCGATCACGAGCTGTCCGCTCGTCGAGAGGTCGCCGCCGATGACGCCGCAGTCTGGAGCCATCTCGCGGAGGGCCTCGGCGAAGCCCTCGGCCAGCTCCTCGACCCAGGAGACCGCCGTCTCGCCGGGGAGCGCGAGCGCCACGGTGATCGCGGTCGGCGCGGCGCCCATGGCCGCGACGTCGGCGAGGTTCGAGGCACACGCCTTGCGGGCGAGGTCGCGAGCCGACGACCAGGCGAGACGGAAGTCCGGCCCCTCGATCATGAGGTCGGTCGTGATGACGACCCTCCCGTCGCCGGCCGCCAGGACGGCAGCGTCGTCACCGGCTCCGAGCACCCCGGCTCTGGCAGTGGGAACCCTGGCGAGAATGCGCCGCAGCAGCTCGGCTTCGCCGCATTCGCCGACCGTGAACACGGCAGCAGCGGAACGGCGGGACGCTTCATCGGAAAGGGCGGGCACCCGTTCACGATAGCCTGGGAGCAAATGCTTCGAACCTCTCGCTCCGCCTCTCGAATCGGCTCCGCCGTGGTCGCGACCGCCGCATCCATCGTGCTGCTGACCGCCTGCAACAGCGCCAGCGTGCCCATGGAACCCGCGCCGGACGCGGCAGCGCCCGAGTGCGCGGAAGTCTCGGTCCGTCTCCCCTCCACCGTCGACGGGCTCGAGCTGCGACTCACGAACGCGCAGGCCACGGGAGCCTGGGGCAGCCCGGCCAGCGTCCTGCTGCGCTGCGGCGTGCCGACCCCGGGGCCGACCACCGACTACTGCCAGAACCTCAACGGCATCGACTGGGTGCTCGACGACAGCCAGGCCCCCACGTACCGCTTCACGAGCTACGGTCGCACGCCCGCCGTCGAGGTCATCCTCGACTCAGACGTCGTGTCCGGGACGGCCGTGCTCATCGACCTCGAGGATGCGGTCGAGAAGCTGCCGAAGACGGGCGCCTGCGTGGGCGCCGACGACGTGCTCGGCTCGCAGTAGCGGCCCACCAGGTCGCTTCCGGGTGCTCGCCCGCGGACGCCCGGGCCCCGCCGCTAGCGCGTGAGGCGCGCCTCGCGGGCCGCGGCATGCGCGCTCGCCACCTCGATGAGCTCGGTGATGAGCTCCGGGTAGCTCATGCCGCTCGCCTGCCAGCACTTCGGGAACATGGAGATGGGCGTGAAGCCGGGCATCGTGTTGATCTCGTTGACGACGAAGCCCTCGTCGGTGAGGAAGAAGTCGACGCGCGCGAGACCGGACGCGCCGAGCGCCTCGAAGGCGCGGATGCCGAGCTCCACCATCTCCTCGAGCAGCTCGTCGCTCAGATCGGCGGGGCAGCGCAACTCGACACCTGAGTCGTCGAGGTACTTCGCCTCGAAGTCGTAGAACTCCGCCTTCGTCATGACGATCTCGCCGGCGACGGACGCGCGCGCGCGCTCCCCTGGCCGCGACTCGAGCACGGCGATCTCGACCTCTCGGCCGGCGACTGCCGCCTCGACGAGCACGTGGTCGTCCTCAGCGAGGGCTGTGGCCATGGCGTCGGCGAACTCCTCGAGCGCAGCGACCTTGCTCACTCCGACGCTCGAGCCGGCGCGGGTCGGCTTGATGAACACCGGAAGTCCGAGCTGGTCGATGACCTCAGCCGCCAGCGACTCACCCTGGGTGTCCCACTGATGCTGCGTGATCGTGACGCCGGCCGCGACCTGCAGGCCGGCATCCCGCAGCACGATCTTCGTGTAGTGCTTGTCCATGCCGACGCTCGCGGCGAGCACCGACGACCCCACGAAGGGCAGACCGACGAGCTCGAGCATGCCCTGCACGGTTCCGTCCTCTCCGAACGGGCCGTGCAGGATCGGGAAGACGAGGTCGACCTCGCCGAGCGACGTGCGCTCCGTGAGCTCGGCACCGGCTTCGGCACCCAGGGCGTCACCCTCGACTCGGGAGACGGTCACCTCGCGGTGCTTCGCGGAGTCCGGCAGGTGGATGCGCGTGCCGTTGTCGACGACCTCGGGCAGGTTCTCAGGGTCGAGCGCGAACTTGTCCGCGTCGTCGTCCTCCAGCACCCAGGCGCCATCCCTCGTGATGCCGATCGGCAGGACACGGTACTTGTCGCGGTCGATCGCGCCGAGGACACCGCTCGCCGTGGCGCACGAGATCGCGTGCTCGCTCGATCGGCCGCCGAAGACGATGGCGATGAGGGGCCGCGAGTCTGCGGCTGCGGTGGCGTTCGGCTGAGCGGTCGACATGAGGGTTCCTTCCACGAGCGACTCTTCGCTCACCGCATCAAGGGTACGGGGTCGCCAGGCCGGGACCGGGCGCTACTCGCCGCTCGGTCCGTCGTCGGTCGCGAGGTGCGGTGCCAGGTCGGCGGGGCTCATGCGGCCGTGGAGGACGTCGTCGATCTGCGTCGCGATGGGCATGTCGACACCGTGGCGCTCGGCGAGCTCGAGGATCGCGCCGACCGATCGAAGCCCTTCGGCCGTCTGCTGCATCTGCGCGACGACGTCGTCGTAGACGTAGCCCTGCCCCAGGAGCCTGCCGGCCGTGAAGTTCCGCGAGAGCGGGGATTCGCAGGTCGCGATGAGGTCGCCGAGCCCGGCCAGTCCGATCATGGTCGACGCCTGGGCGCCCATGGCGACGGCGAAGTCGGAGATCTCGGCGAGGCCGCGCGTCATGACCGACGCCTTGGTGTTCTCGCCGTAGCCGACGCCGTCGACGATGCCGACGGCGATCGCGATGAGGTTCTTGAGGACCCCGCCGAACTCGGTGCCGACCACGTCGACGTTCACGAACGACTTCAGGTAGCCGTTGCGGGCGAGTTTCGCGACGCTCACGGCCGTCGCCTCGCTGTCCGACGCGACGACGATGGCGGTCGGCTGCTCCTTCGCGATCTCGAGCGCGATGTTGGGCCCGCTGGCGACCGCGATGCGCTCGGCCGGGAGGTCCAGGACGCCTGTGAGCACCTGGCTCATGCGAAGGCCGCTCGAGCGCTCGACGCCCTTCATGAGGCTCACGACGACCGCGTCGTCGTCGATGAGGGTGGCGAGCTGCCCGGCGAGCTCGCGCGCTGTCTGCGCGGGCACCGACACGAAGACGAAGTGCTGCCCTCGGACCGCCTCGACGAGGTCCGGCGTCGCGCGCAGGTTCCTCGGCAGGTCGATGCCGGGCAGGTAGCCCGTGTTGCGGTGCGACTCGTTGATCTCGTTCGCGACCTCAGGACGGCGAGCCCAGATGGTCACCTCGTGCCCCGCGTCCGCGAGCACCTTCGCGAACGTGGTGCCCCAGCTGCCGCTGCCGAGCACGACGGCGCGTTGCACGGAGCTCACGCCCCGCTCCCCGATTCCCGAGGGGTGGTGCCCCGGTCCTGCGGGAACCGGCCGTGCTCCGTCTGCCCGTGCTTGGCCGGGTCGTAGAGCTCGGTCGGAGCCTTCTCACCGCGGATGCCCTCGAGCAGTCCCGTGATGTCGTGCATGATGAGCTCGGTCGCGCCCTTCATGGCGCTCGCGCTGTGCATGCGCCCACTGAACTCGGCGAGGCTGACGGGGTCGCCGACGTGCACCGTGATGGTCTTGCGCCATCCCAGCGTGAGCTTCTTGGAGTAGCGGGGCAGGATGTGCTGCGCGCCCCAGATCGCCGTCGGGTAGACCGGGATGTCGGCACTCAGCGCAACTCGGGCGGCTCCGTTCTTGCCGCGCATGGGCCACAGCTCGGGCTCGCGGGTGAGCGTGCCCTCCGGGTAGATGATGACTCCCTGGCCGAGGCGTGCGAGCTGCTGCGCGGATGCGATGGCAGCCTGGTTGGCGCCGCGGACGTCACGCGAGACGGGGATCTGCCCGCTCTTGCGGAGGATCCAGCCGAGCCCCTTCACCCGGAAGAGCCGGTCGGCCGCCATGAAGCGCGGCGCGCGGCCGAGCTTCCAGACGGCCATCCCCATGATGAGCGGGTCGATCTCGCTGGTGTGGTTCGGGGCGACGATGAACGCGCCGTCGACCGGCAGCTCGCCCTTGATCTCCCACCGCATGATCGGCCAGCTCAACGGGAAGGCGATCGCCGCCAGGAACCAGAAGATCGACGGCCTGCTCTTCTCCGGCGAGACGCGCTTCCCCGCAGATCCCCGCTTCGCAGCGGTCACTCCTACGCCTCTACCGTGAAGTCAGCTCCGAGGGTCTCGAGCTTCGCGATGAAGTTCTCGTAGCCGCGCGCGATGATGCCGACGTTGGAGACACGCGAGGTGCCCTCCGCTGCGAGCGCCGCGATGAGGTGGCTGAAGCCGCCGCGCAGGTCGGGGACCTCGATGTCGGCTGCCTTGAGCTTCGTCGGGCCGGAGATGACGGCGGAGTGCTGGAAGTTGCGCTGTCCGAAGCGGCACTCCTGGCTGCCGAGGCACTCGCGGTGCAGCTGGATGTCGCTGCCCATCTCGACGAGCGCGTCGACGAAGCCGAAGCGCTGCTCGTACACGGTCTCGTGGACGATCGAGACGCCGTGCGCCTGTGTCAGCGCGACGACGAGCGGCTGCTGCCAGTCGGTCATGAAGCCGGGGTGCACGTCCGTCTCGATGACGACGGGGCGCAGCTCACCGCCGGGGTGGTAGAAGCGGATGCCGTCGTCGTGGATCTCGAACGCTCCACCGGCCTTGCGGAAGACGTTGAGGAACGTGAGCATCTCGGGCTGCTTGGCGCCGCCGACGTAGATGTCGCCCTTCGTGACGAGCGCCGCGGAGGCCCAGCTGGCTGCCTCGTTGCGGTCGAAGAGCGCCTTGTGGCTGTAGCCGCCGAGGCGTTCGACGCCCTCGATGCGGATGACGCGGTCGGCGTCGACCGAGATGATGGCGCCCATCTTCTGCAGGATGTTGATGAGGTCCATGATCTCGGGCTCGATGGCCGCGTTGCGCAGCTCCGTGCGCCCGTTGGCGCGCACGGCCGTGAGGAGGACCTGCTCGGTGGCACCGACGGACGGGTACGGGAGCGTGACCTTCGCGCCGTGCAGGCCTTCTGGCGCGCTCATCCGGATGCCGCTCGGCAGCTTCTCGATGACGGCGCCGAAGTTGCGGAGCACCTCGAGGTGGAAGTCGATCGGGCGGTCGCCGATGCGGCAGCCGCCGAGGTCGGGGATGAACGCCTCGCCGAGGCGGTGCAGAAGCGGGCCGCAGAAGAGGATCGGGATGCGGCTGGAGCCGGCGTGCGCGTTGATCTCGGCCATGTGGGCCGTCTCGACGTTCGTCGGGTCGAGGCGCAGGTCGCCGGACACCTCGTTGCGGTCGATCTTCACGCCGTGGAGGGTGAGGAGGCCGGCGACGACGCGGACGTCGGAGATGTCCGGAACGTCGCGGAGCACGCTGACGTCCTCGCCGAGGAGGGCCGCGACCATGGCCTTGGTCACGAGGTTCTTCGCGCCACGGACCTCGATGCGACCGGCGAGCGGGCGTCCGCCGTTGAAGACGATGGTGTCGCCGGTCAGGCCGACTGATGCGCCGGCGCGAGCCGAGTCGTTGGTGATCGTGTTCACTGAGTTGCACTCCCTGCGGTGGTGGACCTGCGGATCGGAAGAGTCCGCGGACGCCACGCCTCTCGGCGTGACTCAAAGGTGGAGATCGCGTGTTCGTCACGCAACGTCAACGAGATGTCGTCGAGGCCCTCGAGCAGACGCCATCTCGTGTAGTCGTCGATCTCGAACGTCGCCGTCATGTCTCCGACAGTAACGGTGTTCGTGGTGAGGTCAACGACCGCAGCCGCACCCGGGCCCGCTTCAGCGGCATCCCAGAGCTGTTCTACGAGGTGCTCCTCCAGCGTGGCGACAAGCAGCCCTTGCTTGCCGGCGTTGCCGAGGAAGATGTCTCCGAAGCGGGAGCCGATGACGGCTCGGAAGCCGTAATCCTTGAGCGCCCAGACGGCGTGCTCTCGGGATGACCCGGTGCCGAAGTCGGGTCCAACGAGCAGGATGCGGGGGTTCTCCTGGTATTCGGGTCGGTTGAGGACGAAGTCGGGGTCTTGCCGCCACCCGTTGAAGAGCGCGTCTTCGTAGCCCGTCTTGGTGACGCGCTTGAGGTAGACCGCTGGGAGGATCTGGTCGGTGTCGACGTTGGAGCGGCGAAGCGGGACGGCGGCGCCTTCGATGCGGGTGATCTTCTCCATCAGACGGTCACCTCCTGTGGCTGCTGCGCGTTGCCCGGGGTCGCGGATGCGGCGGGCGGGTCGAGATCGGACGGACTGGAGAGCGTACCGCGAACCGCCGTCGCGGCGGCCACGAGGGGCGACACGAGATGGGTCCGCCCGCCCTTGCCCTGACGACCTTCGAAGTTGCGGTTGGAGGTGGAGGCGCAGCGCTGGCCAGGTTCGAGCTGGTCGGGGTTCATGCCGAGGCACATCGAGCAGCCCGCGAAGCGCCACTCCGCGCCGAAGTCGGTGATGATCCTGTCGAGGCCCTCGGCTTCCGCCTCGAGGCGCACTCGCGCGGAACCGGGGACGACCATGACGCGCACGCCCTCTGCCTTCTGGCGTCCCGCGATCACCGAGGTGAAGGCGCGGAGGTCTTCGATGCGGCTGTTGGTGCACGAGCCCATGAAGACGACGTCGACGGGGATGCTCTTCAGCGGGCGGCCCGCTTCGAGCGCCATGTACTCGAGGGCACGCTCGGCCGCCTGCCGGTCGTTGGGGTCGGCGAACTCGGACGGCTCTGGGACGACGCCGCTGAGGGAGACGCCCTGGCCGGGGTTGGTGCCCCAGGTGACGAACGGCTCGAGGGTGTCGGCGTCGATGGAGACCTCGGCGTCGAAGACGGCGCCGTCGTCGGTTCGCAGCGTTCTCCAGTAGTCGAGTGCCGCGTCCCAGTCTTCGCCCACGGGGGCGTGATCGCGGCCTTCGAGATACGCGAAGGTCTTCTCGTCCGGTGCGACCATGCCCGCGCGCGCTCCGGCCTCGATCGACATGTTGCAGATCGTCATGCGCCCCTCCATGGAGAGGGCCTCGATGGCGGAGCCACGGTACTCGAGCACGTAGCCTGCGCCGCCGCCCGTGCCGATCTTGGCGATGACGGCGAGGATGACGTCCTTCGCCGTGACACCTTCCCTGAGGGTTCCGTCGACGTTGATGGCCATCGTCTTGAATGGCTTGATGGCGAGCGTCTGCGTGGCGAGCACGTGCTCGACCTCGCTGGTGCCGATACCGAACGCGATGGCGCCGAAGGCGCCGTGGGTTGAGGTGTGCGAGTCGCCGCAGACCACGGTGATGCCGGGCTGCGTGAGGCCGAGCTGCGGTCCGACGACGTGCACGATGCCCTGCTCGGCGTCGCCGAGCGGGTGGAGGCGGATGCCGAACTCCTCGGCGTTGCGGCGCAGCGTCTCGATCTGCGTGCGGCTCGTGGTGTCGGCGATGCGGTTCAGGATGTCGACCGTCGGCGTGTTGTGGTCTTCCGTCGCGATCGTGAGGTCGGGGCGGCGCACGGGGCGGCCGGCGACGCGCAGGCCGTCGAATGCCTGTGGGCTGGTGACCTCGTGCATGATGTGCAGGTCGATGTAGATGAGGTCCGGTGAGCCGTCCTCGCCCTTGGCGACGAGGTGGTCTTCCCACACCTTCTGCGCCAGGGTCTTCGGCTGCGCCGTTGGAGGTGCGCCGTGTGCGTTGCTGCGTTCCGTCTTCATGCTGCTTGTGTCTCCTCGCATCTGGTCAGGCGCCTTGAACACCGCGACGGGATGCACCTGCGAAGTCAGGCCCCGTCGCGGCAGCAAAGGAGGAGCAGACCGGCAGACATGCGGACCATGCTAACACTGCGCCGTTTTCCGGTTTTCGGGCTTCGGGCGTCGGCGTTCGGAGGGTGAGTCGCGGCGGCGAGACCATGCGGCTCCTGACGGGACGAGGCTGAACGCGTCGCTCAGCTGCGGCGGATCGACAGTCGGTATTCGCCGAGCTGCACGACGTCGCCGGAGCGGAGTTCCGCTGGGACTCCAGGCTCAACCGCGAGGGCGCCGTGCGCATTCCCGCCAGGGAAGAGGGCGACGCCGTTGGTCGAGTTCAGGTCGTCGACGTACAGGCGATCCCCGTCGGCCCAGAACCTGGCGTGGGTCTTCGACATGGTCTGTGTGATGTCGGCGACCGCGGAGACCGAGGCGTCTGGGAAGCGTTCCTGCGAGGGGTTGCGCCCGATCACCACCGGACCATAGATGGGGAGGCTGACGCCGTCGGAGAGCACGATCACCCATTCTGGGAGCGGCTGCTCGGCCTGCACGCCTGGTTCGTGCGGGCTCGGCTGTCGGGCGTCGATCTCCGGGGTGGTCGACGGGCCCTGGAACGGCGCTGCGGGCTGTGCACGATCGACCGGGGCGAACGGCGGTGCGAGCGGCGCGCTGGTGACCTGCGCTGCCGCGCCGAACTGCGGCGCCGCCGGAGGGAGGCTCGGCGCAGCCGGAGGGAGGCTCGGCGCGGCTGGCTGCGGCGAGAGCCTTGGCCGTGGGGCAGGGAGGGGCGGCAGAGGATAGTCGTCGTCGAGCTCGGCGCGGAGCCAGTCGTCGGCCGAGCCTTCCGTCGAGCTTCCGCCGCGTGCTGATTGCTCCGACCGAGCTACCCGGTCGGGCTCGTCTGCCGCTTCAGACATGCTCGCCCCCTGGCCGATCATTCCCGGCGGTACCTCGATGAACCCCGAACGTTCCACGTGGCCATGATACGGCTCGCGGGCGGCGCCGGAACGCAAATCGTCCTCGGAGGCGGCGCCAGAAGCCGACAGTCTTGCGCGCCTCGGCGACGGAGGCATCCGCATCCGCCCAGAGGAGCGCGAGCTGCTCATCCGTCGGCAGCTCGTCGCCGAACACGGCCCGGTCGCTCCGGTCGGCGATGGAGGCGAGCGATGGATGCACTGCCGCGGCCGTCTGCACCCGGGTGCTTCGTGGCGGCACTGCGTAGCCGAGCTCGGCGAATCGGTCGATGCTGTCGCTCCACGCCCCGGCCGCTCGGAGGTGCGGGGGCCCCTCGTGCTGTCGTTTCCTGCGTCGTCGCCGTTTGAGGATCCCGATCACGAGCAGCGGCACGAAGAACAGCGCGAGCGGAACGGCGAGCGATACGCCGAGGGTGAGGATCCAACCGGGGAGAGCCTCCTCGTCGTCAGGCTCTTCCTCCTGTCGACGCTCGTCGGCACTCGTGAGCAGCTCGTCCGGCTTCTCCTGGGTCTGCGGCGGCTGACGCACCTGCGCCTTGGGCTTCGACTGGGGGTCGGTCGTCGTGTTGACGGGCACGTCGGTGCGCTCCGGTGTGGGGTCGAACGCGACCCATCCGAAGCGCTCGAATGGGACCTCGACCCAGGCGGTGACGTCGGAACCGCGGACTTCCGTGGTGCCGTCGCTCGTGACCTGCTCTGGCGCGTAGCCCATGACGACACGTGCCGGGAAGCCGAGCTGGCGGGCCATGATCGCCATGGCTGACGCGTACTGCTCCTCGTCGCCGACGAGGTAGCGGAGCTCGAAGAGCTCCTGCATGCGGTCGAGCCCGTGCCCGGCACGGGAGGGCACGGTGTCGCTGGCGGTGCCGTGGCTGAAGTATCCCTCGGCCATGAGCGCGTTCTCGATGGCCTTCAGCTGCAGGTAGGGAGACGTCTCGCCCGCGACGTAGCTCTGCAGCCGCTCGACGAGCGCGGTTGGCGCGGCAGGCATCTCCGGGTAGGCGAGGTCGACGACGTCCGCGTTGTCGAGCTGCCCTTCGATCGGGAGGTCCTGCACGAGTGCGGCGATCTCGTAGGTGTCGCCTTCTCGGAGCCCCGAGGTGACGAGGCCCCCGCTGGCACGAGCGTTGAAGCGGAAGTCCCCGCTGCGCTCTGGCAGGCTGCCGCCGGTGAGGTTCACGTCCGTCGGGACGCCGACGCTTGGCAGCCAGATGTCGGAGTAGTCGCGGATGGTGACGTCGAGATGCCGTTGGGACGACGCGGTCACGAAGGGGTTGCTCGGCACGACTCGCCCCGAGAGGGTGTAGCTGCCGGCTGCTTCCAGGGACTGCTGTGGGTCGGCGATCTGCCAGGACTTGCCCGAATAGCTCTCGAGCGTCGCGAGGCGGATGCGGTCTCCACCCTGGAGTCCGGTCGCGTCGAAGAGCACGGCGTCTGGGTTCAGCTTGGAGTACTCGCGGAAGCCGGCGAGCGGGCTCGTGTGCGAGAGGGGGTCGAACGGCGGCGTGATCTGCTCGCGTGCGACGACCCGCTGGTCGGCGACGGTCGCCGCGGCGACGAAGCCACCGGCGGTCGTGAGCAGGGCGGCGACGAGGACGAGCACACCGGTGCCGAGCGCGCGGGAACGGAAGAGCGCCCTCCTGGCGTCCTTCGAGGCGACGTTGCCGAAGCCTCGGCGCCAGCTGAGCCAGACGAGGGCGACGGCGGCGAAGGCTCCGCCGCGCAGCACGCCGGCGACGCTGTCGTCTGTCCCGATGAAGATCGCGCTGGCGAGGACGGCGAGGGGGCCGAGCAGCGCGACGCTCGGCGGCCAGACCGCGCGGGGCCGTGCGGGTGCGACCCAGAGGAGCAGCATCATCGACACGAGGGAGCAGGCGGCGGCGGCGAAGTAGGGCAGCGCCGCCAGATGGCCGGGCTCGAGCAGCGGGGTCGAGAGGGTCACGGCGTCGCGCCACGCGAAGACGGGGGCGCGGGCGAGGTCGGCGAGCGTCGCGAGGGTGGGCAGCACCCCACCGAGGTCGGACTGGGGCAGCGCGAACGCGGTTCCGAAGAGGAAGTAGCTGGCGATCGCCACGAGGAGCGTGTTGACGCGGGTGAGGCCCAGGCGGGCCCCGATGAGGGAGGAGCCGATGCCGACGATCAGTCCGCCGGCGACGGCCAGCAGGAACCAGCCGCTGCCGTAGGCGGGCGCGAACCCGAGGGATGCGACCATCGTGAGCACCGCGATGACACCCGCGTCGACGAGGGAACGCGCCCCCATGAGGGACGTGGTCGCTGTCTCCTGCGGTGCCCGGGTGGCTCGGTCGCGCCGGGGTGAGGACGTCTCCCGGGGTCCGCCGCCTGTCTGCCCCTTGGTCGCCGCGGTCATGTGCGCACCCGCGTCTCGCGCACCAGGCGCGGCAGGTCGTCGAGATCAGGCACCGTGCACACGACGGTCTCGCGGAGGCGCGTGCGGCTGGCGGGGTGTCCGATGGCGCAGCGGAAGACGACGAGCGTCACGTCGGCGGTGAAGACGGACTGCAGCTGCCCGAGCTGCGCGTCGGTCGTGGCGCTGCCGCAGACGAGGAAGACGATGCTGGCCTGCGGAAGCCGTCGGACGCTGAGGGCGACGAAGTCGCGCAGCGATGGGGCTGCCGTCGCGTGGGGCTGCAGCCTGCTGGTGCCGTCGAGCATCGATGAGACGGCGCGCGTCGGCAGCCGCCCGCTCTGGGTCATAGCGCTGAGGGAGACGCCTGAGCGGATGAGTTCTTGCGCGAGGGAGGCGAGCACCTCGACGCCGAGCTCGAACTCCTCCTCGGACGCGTAGGCGGACGTCTCGAGTGTCTGGAGCACGTTGGCCTGCGAGCGACGGGTCTCCTGGAACTGGCGGACCATGAGCAGGCCGGTCCGCGCGCTGGTGCGCCAGTGGATGTTCCTGCGGTCGTCGCCGGGCTCGTAGGGGCGGAGGGCGTGGAAGGCGAGGTCGTCGTCGGTGATGCGCTCGCCGGTGACACCTTCGAGGTCGCGAAGGAGGCCCGCCACCTGGGCGGTGATGCGCACGGTCCTGGGGTGCACGAACAGCTCGAGCACGCCCGTCCATCTCGTGGCCCGCTCGAGCAGGCCGATGGGGTCGCCCCGCAGCGAACGGGCTGGCCCGGCTTCGATGACGGCGCGGCGCGTGGTGGGCACGGCGAAGAGGTCCTCGTGCGTCTCGTCCGGCCCCAGCTGGGGCACGCTGAACTCGGCGGTCGCGTGACCGACCGGGAGGGCGAGGCGGGTCGGGAGGACGCGGCGCTCGCCGAGGTTGGTGACCTGCAGCCGGCCGAGCGCGCGGTCGCCGACGCGAACGCGCCGCGGCTCGAGATCGACCTGCACGCCGAAGCTCTCGCGTCCGATGGTGAAGGGCACCGCGGCGGCGAACACGCCGACGAGCACTCCCCCGATTCCGATGAGCTCGAGCCACCCGAACACCGTCCCGACGGCGAGCAGCAGGACGCCGGAGACGAGCACGACCCAGCCGAGCGGCGTGACGCACCTGATGGCGTCGCCGATCGTGAGCCGGTCGCGGTCCGCGATGTCGGCGTCGGTGGTTTCGTGCGCGTCGGTCACTACGCGGCTCGGTGCTGGGGTGGGTCGACCTCGAGGAGGCACCGGTCGATGACCTGGTCTGGCGTGGTGCCCGAGAACTCGGCTTCCGGGTCGAGGATGAGCCGGTGTGCGAGCACGGGGTGCGCGAGGGTGCGCACATCGTCGGGAATGACGTAGCGGCGGCCGTGCGCGAGGGCCCAGGCCTTCACGGCGCGGGCGAGCGCGAGGGCGCCGCGGACGGAGACGCCGACGAGCACGTCTCGGTCGGCGCGCGTGGCGGTGACGATCTCCGAGACGTAGGCCATGATCGACTCGTCGACGTGCACGTCGGCGGCGAGCTGCTGCATGACGACGACGTTCTCGGCGTGGAGGATGGCGGGCACGCTGTCGGCGCGCTGCCGGTTTCCCGCATCCATGAGCAGGCGCACGGTGCTCTCGTGGTCGGGATAGCCGAGGGAGGTCTTCATGAGGAAGCGGTCGAGCTGCGCTTCCGGCAGCTTGTAGGTGCCGGCCTGCTCGACGGGGTTCTGGGTCGCGATGACGAGGAACGGCGACGGCACTGGATGCGGCGTGCCGTCGACGGTGACCCGCCCCTCCTCCATGACCTCGAGCAGCGCGGACTGCGTCTTCGGCGAGGCGCGGTTGATCTCGTCGGCGAGCACGATGGAGGCGAAGATGGGGCCGGGGTGGAACTCGAAGTCGCGCTTTACCTGGTCGAAGATCGTGACGCCGGTGACGTCGGAGGGCAGCAGGTCGGGCGTGAACTGCACGCGACTGTTGGTGCCGTCGATCGTCTTGGCGAGGGCCTTCGCGAGCACCGTCTTGCCGGTGCCTGGCACGTCCTCGAGGAGGAGGTGCCCCTGACTGAAGAGGGTCGTGAGGGTGAGCTCGACGACGTGCCGCTTGCCGACGACCGCCTGCTCGATGTTGGCGGTCAGTCGCTCGAACGCGTCCTGGAACCAGGCGGCCTGCTCTTCGGTCACGGTCATACGGGCTCCTCTTCGCGACGGCTGCTGCACGTCAGGTCTCTTGATTGTCTCTTCGGCCGCCGACATTCGGGCTACCACTTCTCGAGGGGAGAGCTCTTGCTGTCCGCTACGACCGCGCCGTTCAGGATGATCTCCACCCAGTAGCCACCGAGGCTGCCCATGCAATCGGGGATGCCGATGCCCCCTCCGGCGTTCAGGCCTGTTCCGCTCACATTCGTCTGCTGACCGACCAACTTGTCATCGCCCACCTTGCCGTTGCTGTAGCACTTGACCGTGTACGAGTTGGCCGTCGAGAAGTCCTCGCCCTTGACGACGAAGCTCTTGACGTCGTCGGGTTGCCCCGCGACAGCATCGCCGCCCGTGACACTGATCTTGTAGAGCGGCGTGTAGTGGAGCGCCCCGTCGACGTACTCCGCCGACGACGCGGCCCCGGCTGCGTTCTTGGCCGTGACGATCACGCGAACGGGCGTGGACCCGTACTTCGGCACGGTGATGCCGGTGATGTCCAGACTCAGCTGCGTCGGCGGGACGCTGACGCTGTAGGGAGCCGCCGCACCGACCTGGACGCTCACGTCGTAGCCGGTGACCCCGCCCCCGTCACTGCTCGGCGCGGACCACTCGGCCTTCAGCTTGCCGGTCGTCTCACCGGGTGCGGTCTGACCGACAGGGACGCTCACCGACTGGGGCGCCGTCGGCAGGTTGATCGGCTTGTCGGGGCCGGAGGGCGCTGAGGGGTCGCCGATTCCGAGCGCGTTCGTCGCGCGCACCGTGGCCGAGTACTGGACGCCGACCTTGAGCCCGTCCTCACCGGTGAACGTGACGCTGTACACCGACCCATCGACGTTGCGCACGACGGGGCTGTTTCCCCCGGTGAGCGTCACCTCGTATCCGGTGATCTCGGAGCCGTTGGAGATGGCGCTCGACCAGCCCACGACGAGCGTGCCGAGCGAGCTGCCCTTCTCGAGCGTCACCGACGTGGGGATGCCTGGCACGTCCTGCACCTCGACGGTTGCCAGGCCGGTCGTCTCGCGGAGGGGGTCGCCGGTCTGGTCGCCGATGCGGTAGCTGACCGTGATGGTGCCGATGAAGTTCGCGGCCGGGACGATCCGCAGCTGCCCGTCCACGATTGACACGGCAGCCTTCTCGGCACCGCCAGACACGTCGCTCGCGGCGAGGAGCTCGAGGGGCGACTCGGGGAACGGGTTGAAGTCGTTGGCGGTGACGTTCATGGTGACGGGCTCGTTGCGTCGGGCGAGCTGCTCGTCCGGCACGGCGCGCGGCAGCGGCTTCGAGGTCGAGACGACCGTGACGGTGACGGTGCCCGTCTGCACGAACTCGCGGAACGTGTACGTGACCGTGTACTTCGCGACCGTGCCGACCTTCGCGGTGACGCCGGCCCCGACCTTGACGGTGCTGCCGTCGAGGGACGCCGTGAGGTCTCCCGCTCCGCCCGTGAGCTTCGAGAACTGCACCTGGGGCACGACGTCCTTGTTGGGGTGCCCGGTGGCGGTGCTCAGGTCGAAGCTCTGCTCCGTGCCCTGCTCGATGGTGAGCTGCGGAGCGACGAATGTGGGGGCCACGTCGAAGAAGTCGGGGTCGCCGACGGCGATCGGCACCCGGATGGTCGCGATGCCGGCGTTCGGGTCGTTGTCGCCGTCCGCATCCGACACCTGGAAGGTGATGGATGCGGGCCCGCGGAACCCTGGCTTCGGCGTGAACCTGAGCTCGGTGTCGCTCTGCACGATGGGGCTGCCGTCTGCCTGCTCGGCCCACGCCTCCTCCGGGTTGATGATCACGACGCGGTTGCCGGAGGGCGCCCGGACGAGGTCGTTGACGTTCCACGAGATCGACTCGCCGACCTTGACCTTCTGCGCGGGAAGGTCGGGGATGAGGAACGGCGACTGCCGCTTCGACTCCTCGGTGATGAGGGCGGGGACCATGAGGAATCCGGCCGCCGTGAGCCCTGTGTCCTCCGCTGTCAGCCGGTAGACGATGATCTGCCTGACGTCGCTGAGCGTCACCGTCACGCGTCCGTCCTCTTCGACCTGCGCCGCCCCGGCCCCGGCACCCACGAGGTCGACGGCGAGCTCGCTCACCCGCCCGCCTGGGTTCGTCGCGCCGTCGCGCACGTTGACGCTCAGCGTCTCCGCGCCGGCGAAGTCGTCGAGGCGGACGACGTGGTCGGTCGCGGTCGGCGGGAGGGTCGGGGCATCCGCGCTGATCGTGATGTGGATGAACGCGGCGTCCTGACCTCCCTGGCCGTTGGTGATCGTGTAGGGCACGGAGACGAACTCGCCGTCGCTCGGGACCGTGACGATGACGGAGTCGCCGTCGACCTCGGCGTCGAGGCTCGCGTCGACCCCGACGAGCTCGGGCACGAGCTCGAGCGGGTAGCCGTTCGGGTCGGAGTCGTTCTGCAGCGCGGGGACCGCGATGCGCGAGCCGGGCTTGGCGCGCACATTGTCATCGACGGCGACGGGAGGCGCGGTCGCGGCGGCGCGGGCGACGACGCCCACCTTGATGGTGCCTTCCGCGCGCTGACCGTAGCCGTCGACGACCTCGTAGCGCAGCACGTCCGTTCCGGAGGCGCCCGCGAAGGCCTCGTAGACGAAGGAGGTCTGCGTGATCTCCCGCACCGAGCCGAGCTTGGGGACGTCGACGAGCTGCGTGAGCTCGACGGAGTCTCCGTCTGGGTCGATGCCGTTCAGGGGCACCTCGATGCGCACGCTGGCGCCCTCGAAGACCCTGGCGGTGTCGGTGCCCGGCTCCGGCGGCCGGTTGTTCGACTCGTCGGGAGCCGTCACCTGGAAGGTGAGGTTCGCGCCGGCCTGCTCGCCGTGCTCGTCGACGACGGTGTACCCGAGCGAGTAGGTGCCCGGCTCGCTCGGCGCCTGAAGGCGGACGTCGTCGCCGGAGACGAAGGTGTAGCCGTCGCCGACCTGCACGTTGGTGAGCTCCGGCGCGAGCGACATCTGCGCCTCGTCCGGGTGCGAGTCGTTCTCGAGCACGGAGACGCTCGTGTAGTCGCCGGCGCGCACCCGCCTGGTGTCGTCGACGGCGACGGGAGGCTCGTGCGTCACGGCCGGCTCGACCGGGACGACGACGATGTAGCCGACGGACGTCGCCGTGCCGTCGGTGATCGTGTACGGCAGCTCGATGGCCTGCTGGATGGCCGCCTGCGAGGAGAGACGGACGATCGTGTTGTCGATGAGCTCGACGGCGAGCCCCGCGATGCGCGCCTCATCCGTCGTCTCGACGCTCTGCACGGAGAGCACGCCAGTGCCCGTGGACACGTCGTTGCCCAGCACGTCGACGGCGTTCGACTGGCCGGGACGCAGGTAGGCGAGGTCGCGGACCGCGGTCACCTGCGCAGGCTCCGCCGCGGGGTCCTCGACGTCGAAGCGGATGATCCCGACCGAGGTGGCGGCGCCAGCCGTGACGGTGTACTGCACGTAGGCGGTCGTCGCGGTCTCGGAGGTGAAGGTCACCGTGCCCAGGTCGGGGTTGAACCCGGCCCCTCCGGTCGCCGTGCCGAGCTCCGCGATCTCGACCAGACCAAGAGCCTGTCCGTTGGGTGAGAGGTCGTTGACGAGCGGCTGCGCGGTGACGGTCTCGCCGACCACGCCGCTCGCGTAGTCGGGCGTCCCGATCGGGCCGAGCGTGCCTGGCGCCTCGACCCGGATGCGCAGCTCGCCGGCGGCCTGCGAGGAGCCGTCGGAGACGAGATAGGGCACGACCCGCTCCCCCAGCTCCGCGCTGGCCGCCGTGAACGTGATGCGTCCGTCTGGCGTGAAGCCGATGGCGTCGCCGACGGGTGCCGTGGCCCCCTGCAGGAAGATGGGGTCGCCGTCCGGGTCGATCCAGTCGGGGATGACGTTGTAGGAGATCTTCTGGCCGGCCTCGACGGCAACCGTGCTGGTCCTGTTCGTCGTGGGGGCCTGGTTCTCGGCGTCAGCGGGCTGGATCCGGATCGTGAGCCGCGCCTCAGCGACGCCGCCCTGCCTGCCGTCGGTCGCCGTGTAGGTGAGCGTCTGCTCGCCGGAGGCTCCGTCGGCGGCTCGGAACTGGAGGGCTCGCCCGTCGTCGATGAGGCGCAGCTCGCCGAAGGACTCGGGCACGTCGCCCGCGAGTCCGGTGATCGTGAGGATGTCGCCGTCGACATCCGAGTCGTTGTCGAGCACCGTCAGGTACCCCGTGGATCCGGCGCGCACGCCGAAGACGTCGTCCACCAGGTCGGGAGGCGTGTTCACCTCGCCCCGCTCGGCGAGTGTCGCCTCGAACGACTCCTCTGTCGCCTCGTTCTCCCCCTCGACGCCGTCGGCATCCTCGGGCGGCACGAGCTCGTTCCAGTTCTCGACGAGCCGCATGTTCTCCTGCGGCAGCCACACCTGGCCCGTCGCGATGTCGTTGAGCGCGACGACGTTCCGGTTGACCCGGAAGAGGATCTCGCCGAGCGGTGGCGTCGACATCGACTGGACCCGCGGCTCGCCCTCACCGCACGCGACCATCGTGGTTCCGGCCTGCGCCCAGGCCGCGTGCGTGCATCCGCCGACCACCGCGGGACGCGCGGTGCCCTGCGGCGTGGCCAGGGAGCCGTCGATACCGGCCGGCACGCTGACCGGGTCGCCGCCGCCGAGGGGCACCCGGAGGGTTCCGTCGACGGTCGCGAACACGACCTCGGGGGCCGCCGCGCCAGGCAGCTGCACGCGGAGGGCCTCCGCGGGGACCGGCCTGGCCTCGCCATCGACCAGCAGCGAGCCGGCCTCACGGTCGAAGACCACCGGCTGCTCCCCGACAGCGGTCAGCTCGTACGCGCCGGGGGAACCAGCGAGGGGTTCCCAGCTCTGCTCAGCCCCGAGGCCCTCCATGCGCAGGATCTGCTGCTTCTCGGGCGAGACTGCCAGCACGGTGCCGAGCGGCGTGACGACGACCTGCGCGTCCGGGCCGAGCTCCGCGACCGGCTCCGCGGTCGCCGCGTCGAAGGCGAGCGGCTGCGCGGCGTCGATGAGCCACAGCCTGCCGGTGGCAGGGTCGAGGAGCGCGATCACGCCGCCCCCATACGAGCTGCGACTGCCGGCCGGCGTCAGGATGCTCTCCCGCAGGTCGGTGAGCGCCGGGTCGACCCGTCCGAGGGAGCCGCTCGTCTGGTCGTGCAGGAATACGGTGTCGCCGTCCTGCAGGATGCCCACGTCCGCGGTGACGAGGCTCACGCTCGCGTCGAGCTCCTGGATCTGCGCGTTCAGGCGCCCCGCCCGCAGTTCCTGGCTGTTCGAGACCCAGACGTCGCTGCTCTCCACCTCGATCTCGGCGGCCGCGAACCCTTCGTGGAGGAGCGCGAACAGCAGGGGTGTTCCCACGAGGAGGGCGAGGACGAGCGTCATCGCGAGCTGGCGGCGTCCCCTCGGCCTCGGCGCTGTTCGGCGCATGCTTCCCCACCCCCAGCAGAGCTCCTCAGCGCCTCACGCAAGGCGCACGGACATCATTGTGCACGAGGAGCGGACGCGGGCGCGACCGAGAGGGCTCCCCTTCGTCCTCCTGAAGGAGGCGAGGCTCCCCCGGACGACTGTGGCGGCTGCCAGGCGGTGTCAGCGGCGGTCGAGGATGTCGAGGTCCTCCGGAGTCACGAGACGCGTCGAGATGGCGTACTCGACGAGGCGGGCGCGGCGGTTGGACGCGAGCTTGCTACGCCCGCCCCGCAGTCCAGAGACGCCGAACTTGTCGAGCTTGTCGCACACGTTGTCGAGCTTCCGGTTGAAGGTCGGGAGCGTCCAGCCGAGGCGAGCGGCCGCATCCGCCGAGCTCGGGATGACGCCGCGCCCCGGAACGGAGTTGCGCAGGACGTCCTCCGCCAGCGCGAGGATCAGCTCGCGCTGCGTCTCGGTGAGGTGGATGACGGCCTGCGTCGTGTTGCCGGATGGGGACATGTTGACGTGGGACGTGTTGTAGAAGTCCGACGCAGAGTGGATGGCGAAGTCGTACGTCGTGGAGCCGGCCGTGAACATGACCTGCATGTGCTGGAAGACGACCGGCAGCTTCGCGCCGGGCGACAGCCAGGACTGCACCTGGCCCGAGTCGTCGGTGACCGTGGCCGAGAGCACGGAGCCCACGTTGGAGAGCCACCACATGCCGAACTCGGCCTGGAGCACGAGGAACTGTCGGTGCAGGTACGGGTTCTCGTCGATGACGAGGTCGGCGTCGCGGCCGATCGTGAACGGCGCCGCCGGGTCCAGTTCGTACCATTCCCCCACGAACTCGACGCGCAGCGGTCCGAGTGGCGGCACCTCGCTGACGACTCGCTCGTCGCTGTCGGAGATCTCGACGGCCTCTTCCGGGATCTCGCTCGCGTCGACCGCAGAGGTGTACTTGCTTTCACTCATGGGTCCATCATGGCGGATCGGCGCGCTCATTGCGGGTAGCAGACATCGAGCGGTTCCGGACTGACCTTCCCGCCGCGCCGCACTTCCACCTCGATGCAGGCCTGGGCGCCCTCCGGTACTCCCGGGATCACGACCCATGTCTCACTTGTCGTCGCACCGTCCTTGCCGTTCTCTCCGACGGTCCAGTAGTAGACGTCGCCGGGCTGCGGGTCGGGGTTCGACCACGAGAAGGTGACGGCTCCGTCTGGGCTGCGGACGGCGACGGGGGCCACGAGCACGGGAGGGAAGCCACCAGCGTCGATCGACACTGGGGTGGCGGTGGCGCGGCCGATCTCCTCGTCCCCGGGAGTGAGCATCCACGCGGCGGCGGCGGCAACGCCGATGACGACGACGAGGCCGCCCGCGATGAGACCGACGAGGGCGTTGCGCGACGGCCTGCGTCTGGATGCCGCCGCGTTGGCCTCGCTGACGCCCGCCAGCTCGGCGGCCATCGTCGCCTCGCCCCTCGCATCAGCGAGCTGCTGGCTTCCGGATGCGCCCGCGAACGAGGGCGCGATCGGCGTTGGACCAGCCGAAGCCTGGCCAGGTGTCGTGATGCGGCGGGCTGTCGTCGGGCCGGAGTCATCGCTCGACTGCGCGCCCGCGTGGTCGGCCCCACGGGGCTTCCTGCCGGTTCGTGGGCCGCTGGCGGTCTCGTACCGGGCCGCGAACCCACCCGGCGACTGCTGCGCGGCGACCCGGACGACCGCGCGTGCGGACGTCAGCTCGGCCTTGCTCGCGCGGCCCCCTTCGTGGACCTGCGCGTTGACCAGCGAGACGGGCCGCAGGCTCGTCGCATCCGCATCCGCATCCGCATCCCCGGTCGCGTTGGGAGCGGAGATCGTCATGTTGGGCACGTCGATGGCGGTCGGCGCGTAGTTCAGCTCGAGCTCGACCCGCTGCAGCGCGTACGCGAACTCGACCGCGCTCTGGTAGCGGTGGGCGGGGTTGCGGGCCATCGCCTTGTGGAGCACGCTCACGAGCGACCGGGGGACGTCACCGCGGTCGATGGGTGAGATGGATCCGCGCTCGATGCGGGAGATGAGGTCGAGCGTCGAGTTCTTCTGCCCGGGGCGTTCGAACGGGGTGTGCCCTGCGACCAGCGAGTAGACGGTCGCGCCGAGCGAGAAGACCTCGCTGCGCACGTCGGGCTTCGGCTCGTCCTCGAACATCTCCGGCGGGGACCATGGCACCGACAGTCCGCCGCCCCCTGCCGGGGCGGACTCGACGAGATCGCCGGCGTCTGCGAGCTCATCGTCGACGGCGGAGGAGATGCCGAAGTCGGTGAGCGCCGGCCAGCCGAAGTCGTTCGTGAGGATGTTCGCCGGCTTCACGTCGCGGTGCAGGATGCCGACCGCGTGTGCGGTCGCGACGGCGCTCGAGATGCGCACGCCCGTGCGCAGCACTTCCTCGACGGGGATCCGCTCTCGCTTGTAGCGTTCGGAGAGGCTGAGGCCCGACGCGAACTCCATCACGAAGTAGGGGCGGCCGTCGCCCGCGACGTCGGCCTGGAAGATCGTGACGATGTAGGGGTGCGACGACATCTGCGCCATGAGGTTGGCCTCGCCGATGAAGGCCTGCCTGCTCGTCTCGCCGAGGTCGTCGCCGCCCAGCAGCACCTTGACGGCGACGAGCCTTCGTGGGAACTGCTGCTCGTAGAGGAAGACGTCGGAGAAGCCGCCGGAACCTAAGTGCTTTCGGTAGAGGTAGCCGGGAATCTCGGGCGGCTCCGCTGGCGTCCGTCGCTGCCCGGCCACCGTCAGTGGCTCGCCGTCATGGACAGATTGCGCACGGTCAGGAAGATGCCGCTGCCGAGGTCGATGACCGTGTTCGGCATGACCGCCGTCGGCTCACCGGCTCGCAGCCGCTGCGGGCCGCGACCCGGCATGACGACGTCCGTGCCGTTGCGCGAGTGCAGGTCGGTGACGACGATGACGCCACCCTCGACGCTCATCAGCACGTGGTTGCGGGAGATGTCGGTCGCGCCCGTGAGCTTGACGTGGTGGGGCTCGACGCCCCCGGTCTGCTCCGCCCCCATGCTCGGGGCCCTGCCGAGCACCAGCGGCCCCGCGAGCGCGACCGTGCCGCCAGTGGACAGCTCGACGACGTAGGCGGGTGTGCTCGACGGGGTGGGATGCGCGGCTGCAGGCGCGGGCGCGGGCGGCGGGGCGGAGGGTGCTGGCGCGGCGAGCGGGGCGGGCCCCACCTGCGGCGCGAGCGTCGGGCCCTCGCTTTCCGGGTGCGTCTCGAACGACAGCGCCTGCGCGAGCACCGTCTCACCGAGTTCGCCGAGCCCGACCTGGCTGGCGCGGTCGCGCCTGAGGTCCTGGATCGATCCCCCGGCGACCGTGAGGCCGTCGTGCTCCCCGCTCTCGGGGCGGTCGGGGCGGTCGAGGCGGTCGAGGCGGTCGGGGCGGTCGAGTTGTTCCGGGCGGTCGAGGCGGCCCGCCGAGGCGACGTGCTGGGGAGGGACCGACCCGAGCTGGGCTGCCGCCGGGTCGGCGTGGTCCTGGGGTTCCTCGCGCGCGGCTCGGCGCGCGGATGCGGCCTGGCGGATGCGGCTCGCCTCGTCGCTCAGGATCGTGCGGCCGTCATGCTCGCCGATCAGGTCGGCCTGCGCTTCCGCGTCGAGGATCGGCACGGGGAACGTCTGCGCGTCGCGATTCGAGAGGTCCGCGTCCTCGCTCGTCTCGGGCTCCGATGCGCCTTCGGCTGCTGCATCACCGTCGGCGGCCGCGTCACCTTCGGCTGCAGGCTCGGATTCGGATTCGGATTCGGAGGCGGGCTTGTCGAGCGCGGCCGATTCGTCGCGGGAACGTCCTTCGTCATCTGAGGGAAGCTCGAGGTCGACGGGCAGCTCGAGAATCGTCGCCTCTGGGAACGCCTCGCCGGATTCCGCCTTCGCTGTGGGCGAGCGTGGGGCCCCTTCGAGCTGCGCCTCGAGCGACTGCGAATGTTCCTGCACGGCCTCCCCCGGGCCGACGGCGCCGTCGAGGTCGGGGTCGGCGGTCGTCTCCACGGCCTGGAGGCTCGGGGCCGATGTCTCGGCGACGTCGTCGTCGTGGTCCGCGAACAGCAGCTGGATCGGCACCTCGTCGAGTCCGTGCCCGTCGTCCTCGACGGTGACCTCGACGCCGCGCGCGGCCGGCAGCACGGCCTCGACCCAGGTGAGCGCCTCCCGCGCGCTGATGACGGCCGGCCGCATCCCGACTCGTGGTGCGTTGGGCAGCTCGACAACACGCAGCGGTCCCCGCGCGAGGACCCGGAGGCCGTTGCCGTCGCGGATCAGGTACACGAACGGGGCGACCTCGCTGAGCGGGCCGCCGCCGAGCATGGCCCCGAGCACACGGTCGTACGAGAGGGCGCCGTCGGTGAACGCCAGGCGGGCCGCGTCGACGGCTCCCGGGGCCGCAGCGTCTTCTGCCGCGTCGAGGGCCGGATCCGCGCGCTGCGAGGATGCGAGCGGACGCGGGAGCAGCAGCGCGTGGCGGCGCTGACGAAAGATGACGGGAGCGTGTGCCGTGACCTCGTGGGGTGCCTCGGTCATCGTTACCTCGGCGTCGTGTCTTCGAAGCTGTCGTCGGCCGGCGGGGCCGCGATCGGCCCGGTCGTCACGGTGGGCGCAGCGGACACCTGGTCGGCGTTCGCGTATTCGGAGTCGATGACGACGACGCTGACGTTGTCGCGTCCGCCGACCTCGACCGCCGTCTGCACGAGCGTCTCGGCGAGCGTCAGCTCGGGCTCCGGGTCGGAGTGGTACTCGAGCATGACCTGCGAGATCTGCTCGTCGCTGAGCTCCTTCGTGAGCCCATCCGAGCAGACGAGGAACACCTGGTGGCCGTGCACCGGCATGAGCCAGATGTCGGCCTCCACGTCGCTCTCGGAGCCGACGGCGCGGGTGATGACGTTGCGGTCGGGGTGGATGAGCGCGTCGGCGGCCGAGATGAGCCCCATGGCGACCATCTCCTGCACGGCCGAGTGGTCGACGGTGACCTGCACGAGCGCGCGTCCGTTCCAGCCGTACACGCGGGAGTCGCCGACGTTGAAGATCATCCAGTGCAGCAGCTCTGCGCCGAGGTCGGCAAGGTCGACGAGGGCGATGCCGGAGAGCGTCGTGCCCGCGACGGCACCTGGGCCGTCTGCCTCGGTCACGAGGTCCTGGACCGCACGGTTCGCGCGGTCGATGGTGCGCAGCACGCGGTCCGGCGTCGCGGGCTCCTCGACCTGGAACTCCTCATCGAAGGTCGCGACCACGGTCTGGCTCGCGCGGTCGCCGTACGCGTGACCGCCCATGCCGTCGGCGACGAAGAAGACGGGCATGCGCGCGAGCACGGAGTCCTCGTTGACCTGGCGCACGCTTCCGACGTCGCTGGCGGCACTCACGCGCAGCGCGACGGCTTCCTCCGCGCGCGCGTACGACGAAGCCAGTTCAGTATTCACAAATAGCACCTCTGGAACTCTGCCCGGGTGGCCTGCCCAGAAGGCACACCTTGTACGCGTAGATCGCGCGTGCATCCATTGTGGCATTGCGGCGGCCCTGCTGCGAGACCCGCCGCGACGCCATCCCGGCCTCACGCCTCTCCGACGACGCTGCCTGCCGAGTCGAGGCTGAGCCGTCTGGTCACCTCGAGCCTCCCGAGGAACCGCTCGTCGTGGCTCACGACGATGAGCGCTCCCCGATAGTCACCGAGCGCACTGACGAGCTGCGCGGTCGATTCCCGGTCGAGGTTGTTGGTCGGCTCGTCCAGCAGCAGGAGCTGGGAGGCGGGGGTCGCGAGGAGGAGCCGAACCAGCGAGACACGGAAGCGCTCGCCGCCGGAGAGCGAGGCCACGGGCCGTTCGACGACGGCTCCCCGCAGCAGGAACCGGGCGAGCTGTGCCCTGAGCTCCTGCACGGAGGTCTCCGGCGCCGCCCGCTGCACGTTGTCGAGCACGCTCGCCCCGTCGTCCAGACCGTCGAGGCGCTGGCGCAGGTATCCGACACGGGTGGTGGATGCTGTGACCCACGCTCCCCCGCGCGTGCCGATGCGCGCAGCCCCCTCGGCGCCGCCCGCGTCGGCCGAGGTGGCGATCGCGTCGAGGATCGTCGTCTTGCCCGAGCCGTTCGGACCGGTGAGGGCGATGCGCTCCGGCCCCATCACCACGATCGGCCGCAGCTCGCCTGCCGCATCCGGCACCTCGAGGGTCGCGAGCCGACGCGACGACGCGACGTCGGGGTCCGGCAGCTGAATGCGGATGCTCGCGTCGTCCCTCACGCGCTCCTCCGCCCGGTCCACGGCGGCTCGAGCGTCGGCGAGGCGCGCGTCGTGTTCCCCTCGGAGCTTCCCCGCGGACACCTGCGCGCGCGCCTTCTGCCCGTTCATGAGGATCTTCGGTGCCCGCTTGTTGGCCTGCGCCTTCTTCCCTGCTCGGAGACTGCTGGCGATCTTCGCCTCGGCTTCTCGACGGTCGCGCTGCTCGGATCTGAGCGTGCCCTCGGCCGAGCGGAGGGCCTGAGCGGCCGCGGCTCGCTCGCGTTCGAGCTGCTCGAGGTACGTGCTGTACCCGCCGCCGGTCAGGCTGATCTCCCCTCGCCGGAGCTCGGCGATCTGGTCGACGTGCTCGAGCAGCTCCTCGTCGTGGCTGGCGATGACGAGCGTGCCACGCCACGTTGCGACGAGCCCGGTGAGCTTGGCGCGCGCCTCCCGATCGAGGTTGTTGCTGGGCTCGTCGAGCAGCACGATCGGCGCACCACCCAGACGCAGGCCGGCCACGGCCACGAGCATGGCCTCGCCGCCGGAGAGGCTGCCGACGGTGCGGGTCAGCATCGCCTCGTCGAGGCCGAGGCTTCGCAGCTCGGCCTCGGCGCGCACCTCGATGTCCCAGTCATCCCCGAGCACGTCGTACACGGCCGTGTCGATGGAGCCGCCCTCGATGGCGCGCAGGGCCGCGATCTTCTCGTCGACGCCCAAGAGGGCGGTGACGGGGAGACCCGTGGCGAGGGTCAGCTGCTGCGGCAGGTAGGCGACGTCCGAGTCCGCCCGGATCGTGCCGCCCGTCGGGGCGAGCCGGCCCGCGAGCAGGCGAAGCAGCGTCGACTTGCCGCTGCCGTTGCGGCCGACGAGACCGGTCCGGCCCGGTGGGAAGGCGCCTGTGAGCGAGTCGAGTGCCCGCGTCCCATCCGGCCAGCTCAGGCTGAGGCGCTCGAAGGCGAGTGGCGTGACGGTGTGAGGTGTCGACGTAGACACGATGCTCCCTGGTGGTTCAGTGCGCGCACTGACACCGGAAGCCTCAGAAGGTGGGTTCGACGGTCGTCAGCGCACAGTGTGCGTTGCGGGGGCGTCGAGAATCCTCACCGGCCTGCCAATCTATTGGGAACAGGAACCATCCCAACGTATCCCCGAGCAGGGCACGCGTCAACCGAGCCCGGTGCGGACACATCCGCCGCGCATGCAGAAAGCCCGGCTCGATTTCTCGAGCCGGGCTTTCGTTGGTGATCCCAGCGGGATTCGAACCCGCGCTGCCGCCGTGAGAGGGCGGTGTCCTAGGCCGCTAAACGATGGGACCGTTTTGGCAACTCGGATATTCTGGCACACGGCGGGAAGACAATGCAAGTCGGGTTTCGGGGCACGGCGCGTCGCGCGCCATTCCGGGCCTCCAGAGGCACCAGCCAGACGTCGGTTGCTAGCGTTGTCTGATCGCCGCGCCTCCAGGGAGGCCGCAATCCGTCTAGGGGGAACATGCGCCTCACCAAGCTCGAGCACGCCGCGCTTTCGATCGAGAAGAGCGGGTCGCGGTTGTTCATAGATCCGGGGAAGTTCACGACCCCGATCACCGAGGCGGCAGGCACGGTCGCCATCGTCATCACGCACGAGCACGACGACCACTGGACACCGGAGCAGCTGACCCGCATCCTGGCCAGGAACCCCAAGACCCCGATCTTCACGACGCCCTCCGCGGCCGAGAAGATCATCGCGGCGGATCTCCCGGACATCGGAGAGGTCATCGATGTCTCCGCCGGCGAGTCGGTGCTGGTCGGAGGCTTCGACCTCGCATTCTTCGGCGGCGAGCATGCCATCATCCACAGCTCGATCCCCCGCATCGAGAACGTCGGGGTGCTCGTCGAGCACGGGGCGCTCTACTACGGCGGCGACGCCTACAGTGCGCCGGAGGGCATCGACATCGACGTGCTGGCCGTGTGCGCGAACGCACCGTGGATGCGCATCGCGGAGTCGATGGACTACATCGAGCGGGTGCGCCCCAAGCGGGTGCTGCCCGTGCACGAGATGCTGCTCGCCAAGGTCGGGAAGTCGCTGGCAACGACTCGGCTCCGCGAGTCGGCGGAGCGCGCAGGTGCACTGCTCGTGGACCTGCAGCCCTTCGAGACGCTGGAACTCGACTGACGGCCGCCGCCCCGCTCGGGACGGGCTCTCGTGAGCTCATCCCCAGCGGGGCGGGCGAGTCCGCTCAGTGCTCGCGGAGCATCTCGATGAGCTCGTCCTTGCGCTTGTCCGAATAGCCCGTGAGGTCGAGCTCCTTCGCGCGCTGCTTGAGGTCCGCGACGGTCCAGTCCTCGTACGATCCGGATTCGCCGCCCTTCTTCCCGACCTCACTCCGCCCCTTCTTGGCGGCGGCGTTCGAGATGCGGGCGGCCTTCTCCTTCGAGTTGCCCTCGTCGCGCAGCTTCTCGTAGAGCTCCTGGTCCTTCAGGCTCGGCTGGTCGTCGGCGTTCGAGTTCTTGGGCATGATCCGCTCCTCTCGCTTCGATCCGGGTCGGGTCGCCTGTTCGGCGTCCGTCGACGTCAGAGGTTCTTGCCACCCGTGACGGCGATGATCGCTCCGGTCGTGTAGGTGGCGTCGTCGGAGGCCAGGTAGACGTAGGCGCCCGCCAGCTCAGCCGGCTGACCGGCCCGCCCCAGGGGCGTGTCCTGCCCGAAGCTCGCGAGCTTCTCCTCGTCCCAGCCAGTCGCCGGGATGAGGGGCGTCCAGATGGGACCAGGGGCGACGGCGTTGACGCGGACGCCCTTCGGACCGAACTCCTTCGCCATCGACTCGGTGAGCGACACGAGGGCCGCCTTCGTCATCGCGTAGTCGAAGAGGCCATCGCTGGGCTCGTAGCCCTGCACCGACGACGAGAAGATGACGGATGCGCCGGGCGGCAGGTGCTCTTCCGCGGCTCGAAGCGTGTAGATGGGTGCCTCGAGGTTCGTCTCGATGACGCGCCGGATCTCCTCCGTCGGCGTCTCGCCGATGCTCGTCCGGTCGCGCTGGTAGGCGGCGTTGAGGACCAGCAGGTCGATGCCTCCGAAGGCGGCGACGGTCGCGTGCACGATCTCGGAGCAGTACTGCTCGTTCCGGAGGTCTCCGGGGAGGAGGAGCCCGGTCTCGCCGGCCTCGTTGATGAGGCGCGCGGTCTCCTGTGCGTCCGCCTCCTCCTCGGGCAGGTACGAGATGGCGACTTTCGCGCCCTCTCGTGCGTAGGCGAGGGCGACGGCGCGGCCGATGCCGGAGTCGCCACCGGTGATGAGGGCGCGGCGGCCCTTGAGGCGCCCGTGGCCCGTGTAGCTGCTCTCCCCGTGGTCGGGGGCTGGCGTGGTCTCGGTGGTGAGGCCTGGCTGCTGCTGCTCCTGGCTGGGGAAGCCGGAGTCGCTGAAACGGTTTCTGGGGTCGGTGAGAGCGGTCATCGTTCGCCTCCGTCTGATCGGTGGTTCGTGGTGATCGTGGGTCTGGCATCGACGCGGCGGTCGCGGCACGCGATGTAGCGACGACGCTAGGGATCGAACGTTGACGTTCCCTGATCGGCAGGTGCGTGCGCGCTCAGTGCTCCGCGCGTCCGACGTCTGCGCGGCGCCGGCAAATCGAGCAGCGGCGGATCGAGCAGCGGCGGGGCCTGGTGGCGCGCGTCACCGGGTGCGTCGCGCGCTGAACGCGACCAGGGCGGCGCATCCGCTCGCCACGACGGCGACGGTCACGAGCAGGGAGGTCATGCCGAACGTCGGCGCGAGCGCGGAGAGAATGGCTGGGAGGGCGAAGCCGATGTAGGTGAGCGCGTAGTACAGGCCGGTGAGGCCCGCCAGGTTGCGGGCTCCCGCCATGGCCTGCACCTCCACGAGGCCGGTGAGCATGCAGATGCCGTACGCCCCGCCGAGGAGCACGCCGGCCGCACAGGCGAGCAGCGGGGACTGGACGGCGACGTTGGCGGCGACGATGAGCGCCCCGACGGCGAGGAGCCCGAGGCCGACCGAGCCGGAGGCACCCCCGACGCGCGCGGCGATGCGCGGCACGCTGGGCTGGATGAGGAACCCGACCGTGAGCGTGACGAGCGTGAGGAGGGCGGCGAAGGCGATCTCCAGGCCCCCGAGCCGCTCGACGACGATGGCCGGCGAGACGGCGAACGCGAGCGCGGGAGCCGCGAAGACCCACGGCGCCATCGGCAGGATGACCGTGAGGAAGCGACGGCGGTGCTCGGGCGCGATGGCCACGTCGACGATCGGTCGAGGCGGCCGCTCCTCACCCGATCGAAGGGGCCGCGGGCCGGCGGTCTCGGTTCCGCGCGCGAGCGCGATGGCGGCGACGGCCGTGAGCGCGAGCTGCACGACGTACGGGGTCACGGTGGGCCAGGGCGCCCACTGCGCGAGGAGGCCGGCGACGACGGCGCCGAGGAGGAATCCGCCGGTGATGGTGAGCGAGGCGCGCCTCGCCGCGATGGCGGGTGCCACGGTTCCGCTCGAGAGCTCGCGGATCCAGGTCGTGCCGACGACCATCGCGAAGGCCACCGAGACGCCGGACAGGAGGCGGCCGACCATCATCGCGGTCGGGCTCGCGCTGCCGAGGGCGAGCACAACCGCGGCGACGACACTCAGCGCCACCGAGGCGATCATGACCGGCTTGCGGCCGAAGCGGTCGGAGAGGGAGCCTGCGATGAGGAAGCCGGGGATGAGGCCCAGGATGTAGGCGCCGAAGAAGAGGTCGACCTGCAGCGCCGAGTAGCCCTCGACCTTGCGGTAGAGGAGCAGGAGCGGCGTGAACTGGTTGCCGCCCCAGGCCATCATGAGGACAGCGGGGGCCGCGGCGATCCAGGCCCGCTCGCGTCGTGGCGCGGGCGACGGGGACGCCGCGCTCACCCCTTGAGCACCTTCATCGTGAAGTGGGAGGTGACGCGGTGGACGCCGGGGAGCCGCCAGATCTTCTCGCGCAGCAGCTTCTCGAAGCTCTCGAGGTCGGCGACCTCGACGCGGAACGCGTAGTCGGGCGAGCCGAACATGCGGCGCACCTCGGTCACCTCGGTGAGCTCGACAGCCTGCGACTCGAACGCCTCCACCGTGGAGTGCGCCTGACTCGTGAGGTCGACGTCGATGAGCACCTTGAAGGCCCGCCCCACCTTGTCCGGGTTGACCTCGGCGTGATATCCGAGCAGCACGCCGTCCTCCTCCAAGCGGCGCACGCGGCGCAGGCAGGGCGCCGGCGTCAGCCCCACGCGCTGCGCGAGTTCGGCGTTCGTGAGTCGGGCGTTCGCTTGCAGTTCGCGCAGGATTGCGCGATCGATGGTGTCCACACTTGATTATTGCCGAATCTGACGTCGCAAGGCTCCAATTCGCTCTCGGCATGCGCGCCCGACGTGCCAAGATCTCCGCATGACCACCCCAGACGCCGAAGCGCGCGACGCCGCGCCCCCTAGGCCCGCCGCGACGAGGCCTCGGGATGCGCGTGCGCTGGGCATGCGCGCAGGCACGGGCAGGGCCGCGAACGCGGGAGCAGGAGGGAATGAACGCGCGAACACTGCCGCGAGCCCGGATCCGAGCCTGACCGCGACACTGGCCCCACCCCTGGCCGCCCCATCGACCCGCGGCGCGCGCATCCGAGCTGGGCTCCGCGACTCGCTCGCGGCGGGCCTCGGCGTGGTGCCGCTCGGCGTGGCCTTCGGGGTGCTGGTCATGCAGGCTGGGCTGCCCTGGTGGGTCGCGCCGTCGCTGTCGGTGTTCGTCTACGCGGGGTCGATCGAGCTCCTGCTGGTGGGCCTCATCGCGGCGGGAACACCGATCGCGACGATGGCGCTCACGACCTTCTTCGTCAACTTCCGGCACGTGTTCTACGCGTTCTCGTTCCCGCTGCATCTGGTGCGCGGGCGCCTCGCCCGCCTCTACTCGATCTGGGCGATGACCGATGAGGCCTACGCGATCGTGACACCCATCCCTCCCGCGCAGCGCTCCGCGACTCGCCTCCTCACCCTGCAGCTCGCACTCCAGACCTACTGGGTCGGCGGGGGCCTGGCCGGCGTGGCGCTGGCAAGCATCCTCCCCGGCGAGATCAAGGGCCTCGAGTTCTCGCTGTGCGCGCTCTTCACGGTGCTGGCTCTTGACGCGATCCGCTCCCGCGAGGATGTGCCGTCGCTGCTCATCGCCGGTTTGAGCGTCTCGCTGGGGCTGCTCTTCGTGCCGGACGCTCCGCTCTTCGCAGCGCTCATCCTCTTCGCCGTGGCGCTCGCGGTGCGCGCACTGGTGGCCGCGAGGCGCGACCGCGGGGAGGCGCAGGTGAGCGATGTCTGACGTGTGGTGGTTCGTCGGGGCGCTCGCCGTCTGCGGTGGCATCACGTTCGCGCTGCGCGCGGTGCCGTTCGCGGCGCTCAAGCCGTTGCGCGATTCGAAGACGGTGCAGCGGCTTGCCGTGTGGATGTCCGCGGGGATCCTCGCGATCCTCGCGGTGGTCACCTTCAGCGATTTCGCCGTCGAGCCGCGCACATCCCTGTGGGCGGCGATTGCGCTTGCCGTGACGATCGGCGTGCACCTGGGGTTCGGGCGCCGGACGCTGCTCAGCGTGGGACTCGGGACGGCGACCTTCGTCGTGCTCGTGAACCTCTTCTAGCTGCTCACCCGCACGGCCGGCGCTCTCGCTCGCGCCCCTGAGCCATCTCCACGGCCTGCTTCACCTCCCCCCTTGATGCACCTCGGCCCCTGCTTCACCGCGGCTCTTACTTCACCGCGGCCCTGTGGGCTTCCAGCAGCGCGACTCGCGGACGTCGTACCCGGCGGCTGCCCTACCTGGCGGCCACCATGCGTGGCGCCGTCGTTGCTGGCAGCCTTCTCACCTGGCAGCGCTGTGGCGTCGTCGCAGCCAGCTGAAGGCGATGACCGAGACGGTCGCGTAGCCGGCGAAGAAGAGCAGCATGCCGAGGTCGTCCATCTCGAACTGGACGCTGTCGCCGCCGAGCACGAGGCGGTTCATGGTGAGCCACCCGAGGTGGGCGCCGATGCTCGTCCAGACGGTGGCAGATGCGGTGGCGTCGCGCGCGCAGATCAGGAGGTATCCGAAGGCGGTGAGCATCGTGTAGTAGACGATGGGGTCCTCGCCCGCCGGAGCCAGCAGGACCTCGTCGCCCGTCCCGCGAGCAGCCGCGAGGGCACCTTGGAGCGTGATGGCCAGAATCGGGACGACGAGGAACGTCGCTATGTTGAGGAGTGCTGCCGGGGCGGGCGGGAAGGCATCGCGGAGGTTCGTGAGCGCGTAGCCGCGGATCGCGAGTTCCTCGGGGACGGCTTCGAGGAGGAGCGCGATGACGGTGTTGGTGGCGGGGAACGCGAGGAGCCGCGCGGGGTCGAGGGCGATGAGGCTCACGACGCCGGTGACCTCGAGCGCCAGGAGCATGGCGAGGCCGGCGGCGACGAGGGTGCCGAGGCCGAGGGCGAACCCGGAGGCGTCGGCCCGGAGGCCCGTGAGCCCGATGCCGGCGAGCGATCGGCGATCCCACCGACGCCGAAGGAGCAGGATGACGCCGACGACGATGAGCGTGACGCAGCACGCCACGAGCACTCGGGATCCGAACCCGCTCGCGGCGGTCGCGTCGACCCCGAAGAGGAACGATGAGACCTCGGTGGAGACCACGAGGCGGGTCGCCATGACGGCGGCAGCCACCAGGGCTCGAGTGGTTGCGACCCCTCGGCCGAGCGTCGCAACTCGCCGCCGTCCGTGCTCTGCGCCTGCCATGCCGCCTCCCCCAGCTTGCGGCCAGTGTATTGGTCGCGACGTCGCATCACGGGCGTGGACCCGAGGGCCGAGTCGTTGGCGTCGGTCGTGGACTGGTTCGAGCGCGTGGGTCGTGGCCGGGCGCCGGCCGGGTCGTGAGCGCGGGCTGACTAGAGCGGCTGGCGCGAGTCGTAATTGGACTGCAGTGGGCGCGCCCGGTAGCCGTCCCGCATCATGACGACGAGGGTGGCTGCCACCCCGGCTGCAGCGATGAGGGCGACGATGAGAGCGATGACGATGAGCGGGCTGAGTTCCATGGGCCACCTCCGTGATGGTGCGCGAGTCGTGCTGTTGGGCACATCCAATCGCTGTATTGGCCTGGCCGTCGCGGTCCACTTCGCGCATACTGGATCCATGGAGTCAACGTCTGGTTCTCGCATCTCTGCCCGCACCCTGCTGTCGTTGGCGGGTGAGCTGCGCGACGATTCGGCGGCGTACGAGGCCCTGGCCGAGCGCATCCGCCTGCTGATCGTCGACGGGCGCATTCCCGTCGGCACTCGCCTGCCGTCTGAGCGGGAGCTCGCCGTGCAGTCTGGCCGGAGCCGCACGACGATCGTGGCCGCGTATCAGTCGCTGCGTGACAGCGGGCACGTGCTGAGTCGCCAGGGGTCCGGGAGTCGTGTGACGCTCCCCCGGCTCGGTCGGCAGGACTACCGTCCGACTGGGGAGGGTGAGAACTTCGGCGTGGACTTCGCGCGGGCGGTGCCGCCACCGGTCGAGGGGCTCGCGGAGATCATCGCGGACGCGTCGAGCTCGATGCCGCTCGCGCTCGCGGCCCCGGGTTTCGACCTCCTGGGAACGCTGTCGCTGCGGTCGGCTATCGCGGACCGGTACACGGCGCGGGGTCTTCCGACGACGGCAGACCAGATCATCGTGACGATGGGTGCGCAGCACGCGATCTCGTTGACGGCGCACACGCTGCTCACGCGGTCGGACGTGGTGCTCGTGGAGTCGCCCACTTATCCGCACGCCTACGAGGCGATGCGGCGGGCGGGCGCACGGCTCATCGCGACGCCGGTCACGACGGGCGGGTGGGAGATCGATCATCTGGTCGAGACGATCGAGCGCATGCGTCCGGCGCTCGCGTACCTGATCCCGGACTTCCATAATCCGACGGGGGCGTCGATGCGGCCCGAGGATCGCGTGCTCGTGACGGAGGCGGCGCGTGCGGCTGGCACGATTCTGATCGTGGACGAGACGACCGCTGATCTGTCCATCGACCGGCCGTGGGACGACGGCCCCTTTGCGCGCCACGCGCGGGGGGCGTCGCCGTTCTCCGGTTCGGGGGTCGTGACGGTCGGGTCGCTGAGCAAGGCCGCTTGGGCTGGCCTGCGCATCGGCTGGATCCGGGCCGATGCGGCGCTGATTCGCCGGTTCGTGCAGGCGCGCCCTGCGGGTGATCTTGGGACGCCGCAGATCGAGCAGCTTCTTGCGGAGCGGATCGTGCGGGCCCTGCCCGAGCTGCTGCCGCGGCGCCGCGAGCAGATGCGTCGCCACCGGGACGCACTGCATGAGGCGCTGAGCTTGCATCTGCCGGAGTGGCATGTGCCTCTGCCTGATGGTGGCTTGTCGATGTGGGTGCATCTCGCGCAGTCGGCGAGCTCCGCCATGACGTCGCTGTCGGAGGCGCGCGGGTTGGCGCTGGTCGCTGGGCCGAAGTTCTCGATCGATGGGAGCCTGGAGCGGTTCCTGCGGGTGCCGTTCACGGCGCCGATCGCTGACCTGGAGGCGGGCACTCGGATGCTTGCTGATGCGTGGGCGCAGCTGTCGGTTCGTGACGTCCGGTCGATGGCGGATACGCGTCTTCCTGAGATGGTGTAGTCCATGGTTCTCTTCATCAGCGACATCGACGGCACCTTGCTGAGCGCGCAGCGGACTCTTTCGTCCAGGACGATCGAGGCGATCTCGGCGGTTCGGGCCGCCGGCCACCACTTCGTGCTCTGTTCGTCGAGGCCCCCCGAGTCGATGCGGGTGCTCGAGCGTCTGTACGGCGGTATCGGGTCGCCTTTGGTGGCGTACAACGGCGGGTTGGTGCTCTCGGGGAGCGGTGAGGTGCAGCATGATGTGCCGATCTCGCCCGCGGATGCGCGGTTCGTCGCCGATCACTGCGAGGCGTCCGGGTTGCATGCGAGTTTCTTCGCCGGTGAGCACTGGTACGCCTGGAACGAGGACGAGTGGACCGAGCGGGAGCGCACGCACACGTGGGTGCACCCGGAGGCGACTTCGGCGTTGGAGTTCGTCGCGTCTGGGGAGGTGGATGCGACTCCTCCGCACAAGATCATGTGCATGGGCGATCCTGCGCTGGTGGATGCGCTCGAGGTGGCGCTTGGTGCGCGTTCCGGTGTTGTGAGCTACCGATCGAAGGACACCTACTTGGAGATCGCGAGCGCGGACTGCTCGAAGGGCACGGGCCTGCTCGCGGTTGCGCAGCAGCTGGGCGTTGGTCGTGAGGACCTGTATTACTTCGGCGACAACTACAACGACCTGCCGGCGTTCGAGGTGGTCGGCCACCCGATCGCGGTCGCGAACGCGCGCGCTGAGGCGCTCGCGGTGGTCGAGTCGGTGATTCCGAGCAACACTGATGATGGGGTTGCGGTCTTCCTGGAGGAGTGGCTCGCGGGGGCGCGGATTGACGCGGCGCGACCAGTCCACTGACCCCCGAGTGGACCGCGACACGCCCGGGCGGATGCGATTGGATATGCAATATCCGGCGCCCGCCGGCAGATCACGGAGGTGGACCCATGGAACTTCTTGGTATTGGTATCGGGGTTGTGGCGATTGTCGCCTTCGCCGCTGAGACTGTTCGCGCTGTCCGCAAGGACGGCTATGCGCAGCGCCCCACGCGCTTCGGCTACAACACTCGTCAGCCGCAGCTCTAGTCGCGCTGCTGCATCCCGCTCCGTGTGAGCGGAGTTGGACAGCAACCGGTGCCGCCCTGGTCTTCGTGATCTCGGCGGCACTTTCGCGTTTCCGCGCCGACTGTCTGATCTTCCGCACCAAGCCCGAAGAGACCCGAGCCTGCCCAGCGGGCGGCTTCAGGGGCTTCGGTTGTTCCGGGTCTTCGGTCGCTCCAGGTCTTCGCTCGTTCCGGGCCTTCGTTCGTTCCGGGCCTTCGTTCGTTCCGGGTCTTCGTTCGTTCCGGGTCTTCGTTCGTTCCGGGTCTTCGGTTGTTGAGGGTCATCGTGTGGCGCGGGGTTTCGCGTGCTGAGGGTTTTCGCGTGCTGAGGGTTTTCGCGTGCTGAGGGTTTTCGCGTGTTGAGGGGCCTCGCTTGTTTAGGGTCTTCGGTTGATCTGTGGGCGCGCGGCTTGGGCGGTGGTGGCGGTGGTGTTGGTGGTGGTGTAGGCGCGGCGGCGGGTGGTTCTGCGTGGGGCGTGGTGTCCGAGCGCGGGGACGACGTGCCAGCGTCCGTTGTTGCCGTTGGTGAGGACGAGCCGTCCGCGGTGGACTTCGTGGTGGTGGAAGGAGCACAGCAGGATGCCGTGTTTCGCGTCGGTGGGTCCGCCTTCGCTCCAGGGCTGTGCGTGGTGCACTTCGCACCAGCGGACGGGTGCGCTGCATCCGGGGGCCCGGCATTGCCGGTCTCGGATCGCGATGGCTCGGCGTTGGGCGGTGGTGAAGAGTCGTTGCTTGCGGCCGAGGTCGAGGATCTCCCCGGTGCTGCTGCGGGTCGCGACGCGGATGAACCCGTCGCACAGCAGCTGCGCGGCGACGCTCGGCGGGACTGGTTCCCCGGTGCGCTCGAGGTGCGGGACGTCCTCGGGTCGGGTCGCGGTTCCGGCGATGCCGGCCTTGGTGGTCACGATGATGACGGTGGGCGCTTCGCCGCCCGTTCGGGGCGCGTCTGGGGATTCGGCGTAGGCGCGGACGAGCATCGTGAGCGCGTCGATGCGCTGCTGCTCGGTGGAGCGCGGGTCCGCCAGCGGAACCTCTACGTTGTCGTTGTCGTTGTCGTTGTCGTTTTCGCTGTCGCGGTGCGCGTTGTCGTGGGCCAGCGGGAGCTCGTTGGCGCCGAGGGCCGGGGCAAGGGGTTCGCCGCACTCGGACGCCGCCGGGAACTCCACCCTGCGCCGTGGTGAGAGCAGCGCGTCGAACACCGACAGCAGCTGCTCGCCCTGCTCGGGCGTCGCGACGAACTTCCCGGTGACCGCGCCGTCGCTGCGGCGGGAGATCCACAGCCCGCGTTCCTCCGCGATCTTGTCGGCCCGCGGCTCGTCGCCGTCCGGGTCCAGGTACGACACCCACGTCGCCGCCTGCACCTCCAGCACTTTCGGCACGGCGGGCTGCTCGTCTTCCGGGTTCACCCCGCACGCGGACGCGACCAACTCTCTCTCGGCCCGCTCGAGCTCGTCAACGCCCACGCGGTTCCCGGTGTGATCCAAGCCCTTCGTGATCGCCGACGCCTGCGCGATCGACATGACCGCCGACCCAACCGCCTGCGACACCGCCGGATACCTCGCCGGGATCGGCTCGCCCGTCACGCTCATCCGCTCCCGCGTCGCCGCCGCCACCCGCACCAGCGTGCTCGCCTCGAACGGCCGCACCGCAAGCACCTGCTCCACCATCGCCGTCAGGTTCCGAAACCCCGACTTCCGCGCCACCGACTCCGCACGCGGCGACTCATCCTCCCGCCGCAGCAACTCCCCAGCGACCTCCACCAACGCCGCATCCAACACACGCCGACGAGCCGCCAGCTCCCGCAACGCGACCACGATCTCCGCATCCGGAAGCCCCGCCAACTGACACCTGGCCTCGAGCAGCGCATCGACCACCGCCGTCTCCGTCGACGACTGACGATACGTCTCCTGCTCGAACTGCGATGCCACGATAACCTCCCCCAAGATCACCACCAGCCTAGCACTGGACCGCACCAGAAACCAGTGGTTGACCGGGGATTGTGGAAGAACATCGAAACTAGTTTCGACACCGTTCGCGCTCACGGATATCCCCTGATGGCAAGAGTGATTCCATCGGAAGACAGGCGATCTCGGTGCTCCTGCGCCCCAGCAATCGCGCGCGACCTACGCTGACGGGATGACCTTCACGCCACGAGTTGTCGCCCACGAGGCGCTCACGTGTGCCGACCTCGCGGCCCTGCGGACGCTCTTCGATCGCGAGTACTTCGACGAGCACGGGCCGTGGGATCCCGACCACCCATACGGCTACGCGCCGGCTTCCATGCACGCCATCGTCCACGACGCGGCCGGGACTGTCGTGGCGCACGTCGGATTTCAGCCCCGAGAGATCACGGTCGGCGATTCCAGCACCGTCGTCGCGGTCACGGGAGGAGTCCTCGTCGACGCCCGATTTCGCGGCCGAGGGCTGGACGACCTGGCCATGTCGGCCGCTCAAGCAGCCATGCGAGCCAACCTGGACCTTGAGTACGGCTACCTCGGTTGCCGAGAGGAGGTCGTCCCGTTCTACGAGCGCACCGGCTGGCACCGCATCCGCGTGACAGAGCAGAGCGTCTCGCGCGCGCCCGCGACGAGACGCACGCCCACGCCCACGCCGGACGGCGCGCCAACGCCGAGCGGAACTGCTGCGCCACGCGGCATTCCCGAGACGAGCGCGACTCCCGAGACGAGCGGCATGTCCACGCCGGACGGCACTCCCGCGATGAGTGGCACGCCTTCGACGAGCGGCACTCCCGAGACGATCCTCGAGCACGGCGCACCCGTGCTCATCTACCCGCTCCGAGGCGACGTCTACGCCTGGCCGCCTGGCCCGGTCGATCTGCGGGGCCGACCCTGGTGAGTGCGCGCGAACTCGAGAGCTGAGCGTCCTCCGCGTCAGAACGTTCGGACTCCCCCAGCCAGGGAGCCGTGATAGAAGCACGCTCGGGCCCCCCAGCCTGGCGGGCCGTGACGGCACCGTACTCGGCTGCGTCCGCCGCCGCCCCGCGACCGCCGGCTGTCGACTGTCGGCTGTCGGCTAGCTAGGTGTACTGCCCAGGCAGGTTGGTTAAACGGCTGATGGGTGGCTTTGCTCCGATGGCGGTGTGGGGCCTGTGGTGATTGTATTCGTGGAGCCATCCGGGGAGTGCTGCTCGGCGGGCTGATTCGCTGTTGTAGTGGCGCGAGAATGCCCAGCCGTCTGCGAGGGTGCGGTGGAAGCGTTCGATCTTCCCGTTCGTTTGCGGCCGGTACGGGCGGGTCTTCTTCGCCTTGATTCCGAGCTCGTGGCAAGCGTCGCGCCAGGCGTGAGATTTGTAGGCGGAGCCGTTGTCCGAGAGCACTCGTTCAACGGTCACACCACGAGCCTCGAACCAGCTCACCGCTCGTCGCAGCACTGCGACCGCGGTCGCACCGGTCTCGTCGCCGTGGATCTCCGCGTAGGCGACCCGGGAGTTGTCATCGATGACGGTGTGAACGAAGCTGGTGCCCACGATCTGGCCGCGCTTGTTGTTCGTGGGTCGCCCAGCGGTGGCCCGGATGTTCTTGTTTCCTTGCTGGCGGCCGACGAACCGATGACCACCACCATCGGGGACCTTGCCGATCTTCTTCACATCGACATGGATCATCGCACCAGGCTTATCGTGCTCGTAGCGACGGATGGGCTCACCAGTTCTGACATCGACATGATGCAGACGGTTCAGCCGCACTCGGACCAGCACTGCATGAACGGTCGAGGCCGGCATCCCGACTTTTGCGCCGATCGCGACCGGACCTAGGCGTTTCTTTCACCGCAGATGAACGATCTTGCGCACTAGCTCCGGGCTCGTGCGCCTCGGGGAACGATGCGGCCGCGAGGACCGATCCTGGACCCCGTCACGCCCCATGGCCGCGTACCGAACAGCCCACCACTTCGCGGTCGGCCACGACACATGAAAGAACACAGCAGCGTGAGCGACCGGCCATCCTTCATCGACGATGAGCCGCGCGATGCGCAGCCTTTGAATAGGAGCAAGAGCCGCATTAGCGTGAGACACGAAGACCTCCGGTACTGAGATGGGGAACTAGACAGCTCCACCCTCCACCGGAGGTCTTCTTCAATTCAAGATTTCACACATCAACCAACGTCCCTGGGCAGTACAGCTAGGACGACGACCTCGGCCCTTCGCCGGCATCCCCCGCCGCCTGCGCCTCGAGTTCGCGGAGGTGCTTGAGCCGGGACCAGGGCACGAACCCGATCCACATGACGGATGCGATGGCTGCGCCCATGATCATCGACGAGATATCCATGTCATCCACCCTATGAACTGCGCCTGGGCCACCGCATCGGCTGCACGACGGACGTCACCCTGGCCTGCTGATGGACCCGCGCGGTCCGAAGGCCACGCGGTAATCGCTCGATCGCCTCGCCACCGACGTCACCGGCTCAGCTGAGCACCGCACGACCGCCGCACGCTGACCGCACCCAGCCCGCACCGCCCGGTCACCCTGCACAGAGGACTCCGGTCACCGCGAACCCCGCCAGGCCGCCCGCAGACACCGCCAGGTCACCCGCGAACCCCACCGGGCCGCCCGCAAAGGCCGCCCGCAAACGCCTCCCGGCCATCCCATCAACACCACCCGGCGCCGCGCCTCCCCTACTCGCCGCCCCACCGCCGGTCGCTGCGGTCGAGGAGCACGTAGACCGTGCGGATGAAGGCGACGAACGCCCCGACCCCGCACACGCCGCTGACGGCGATGGACGCCCACAGCACGACGCCGAGCGTCTCCTGGTGTTCCGTGCCGACGGCGAGCTGCGTGGAGGCGAGCGTCGAGACGACCCCGCTGAGCACCCCGATGAGGAGGAACACGGTCCACCACATGAACGACGTCGCCGCCGACCCGTCTGCGGCTGATCTGAAGGTGCGCTGGTGGTGCGGGGTCATGCGTCCAGTCTGCCGATCTGGTGTAGTCGATGAATCCCCGGAGACCCACGCGAGACCTGGGTCGTCGCGCAGTCGTGACGCGCCGCCGCGTGCGAGGATGACCGCATGTCGCGCACCCCGACCGAGCTCCTCAGTCCTGCCGATCAGGAGCGCCGTCGCAGCCTTCGGGTCATGAAGGCGGTCGCCCTGGGTGCCCTGCTGTTCATGGCGGTCGTGTTCGTGGTCGCGTTCGCGCTCCAGCGCGACGTGCCCGCGTTCGCCTATGTGCGCGCGGCGGCCGAGGGCGGCATGGTCGGCGCCCTCGCCGACTGGTTCGCGGTGACGGCCCTGTTCCGGCATCCGCTCGGCATCCCAATCCCGCACACGGCGATCATCCCGAAGCGGAAGGACGAGATCGGCAGGACCCTCGGCGAGTTCGTCGAGACCGAGTTCCTGCGCGGCGACGTGGTGCGCGCGAAGCTGCAGGCCACGTCGATCGCGTCTCGCCTCGGCGAGTGGATCGAGCAACCGGAGCATGCCGAGCGCATCGCCTCGGAGGCGTCGATCATGGCGACCGGCGTGCTCGAGGCCCTCAGCGACGACGATGTGCAGGGCCTCATCGAGGATCTCGCCCGCGAGCACCTCGTGGAGCCGCAGTGGGCGCCGCCCCTCGGCGAGTGGATGTCGCGTGTCGTCGCGACGGGCGCGCACCGGGGTGCCGTCGACCTCGCCGCTGACAGCGCCGCCGCGTGGCTGGCCGCGAACCAGTCCGCGTTCGACGGCCTCGTCTCGAAGCGCCTCCCCTCATGGGTGCCGTCGGTTGCGACGAGGCTCGTCGACACCACCGCCTACAACGAGGCCGTGAAGTTCGTGGCCGCCGTGCGGGCCGACGACGCGCATCCGGCCCGCGCCGCCATCGACGGCTTCCTCGCGCGCCTCTCGGACCAGCTGCAGCACGACCCCGAGCTCATCGCCCGCTTCGAGGGCGCCAAGGGGAACATCTTCGACAGCCCGCGCATGCGCGAGCTGGCCGCCGAGGCGTGGAACGCCGCGAAGAGCGGACTCCTGCGCTCACTCGCCGACCCCGAGAGCACCCTGCGCACGCGCGTCACGGCGGCGCTCGTCGACATCGGCCAGCGGTTGACGACGGATGCGCAGCTGCAGCAGCGCGTGAACACGTGGGTCATCGACGCGGCCGTGTTCCTCGTCGACCGGTATCGGCACGAGATCTCGTCGATCATCTCGGACACCGTCGCGAGCTGGGATGCCGAGGAGACGAGCGAGAAGATCGAGCTCATGGTGGGCCGCGACCTGCAGTACATCCGCCTCAACGGCACGATCGTCGGGGCGCTCGCCGGCGTCACGATCTTCACGGTCGCGCACGCCTTCCTGGGCTGAGCACGAGCACGAGCACCACCCGACTGCGCCCCGCCCCCGCCGCCGCCCCGCCCAGCGAAGCGGCCTCAGCGTGGCCCCGTCGACTATCCGTACAGCTGCCGGTACCGGCGCTGAGCCGCGGGATGCAGCTCGATGGGGGTCGTGTCGATGAGGTTCGAGGCGGTCAGGTACTGCACCCCGAGCGAACCGTCCGGAACGAGCTTCGCGGCGTCCCCGATCAGCACGTCGACCAGGGCTCGGGCGACGTCGTCAGGCAGGTCGGGGCGCGCGAGCAGGTAGTTGGAGACGCCGATGGCCGGCACCGCCTCATCGCTCCCGTAGGTGCTCGCCGGCACCGCCGTGAGCGTGTAGACACCAGGATGCTCCGCTTCGAGGGACTCGAGCGCGCTCGTGAGGTCGAGCAGATCGACCGCCGCGTCGAGGTCCTGCACCGCCGGCAGCGGCAACCCGCCTGACCAGAAGATCGCGTCGACGGTGTCAGCCTCGATCGCGGCGATGGCCTCGTCGAGGTACAGCTCGGACACCACGGCGGCCTGGTCCCCGTCGAGGAGGCCGAGGGAGTCGAGCACACGCCTGGCGGTCAGCGCCGCCCCGGACTGCGGCGCCCCGACCGAGACCCGCCGCCCCGCGAGGTCTTCCACGCCACCGACCGGCCCATCCTTGCGCACGAAGCACTGCAGGTAGTTCTGGTAGACGCGTCCGATCGCGACCTTGTTCTGCGCGTCGGTCGCGGCCGCGTCGGCGAGCACGATGGCCAGCTCGGCGTCTCGCGCCTGCAGCAGGGCGAGGTTGGCGACGCTGCCGCCCGTCGTCACGACCTCGAGCCCCGTCGTGCCGGTCCTGCCGAGTGCGTCGCGGAGCAGCTCGCCGAACTGCACGTAGGTGCCGCCCTGCTCGCCGCACGCCATGCGGATGCGCGTGGGCGCCTGCCCGAGCGAGCACCCGGCGAGCGAGAGGGTGGCGGCCGCCGCCGCGCCTGCGCCCAGCAGGAAGCCACGCCTCGTGACGCTCACCACGTGCGCACCAGACGCACGCGTGCCCGGAGCCCGCCCTCGGGCGCCCGGTCGTAGCTGACCGAGGCCCGGTTGGCCCTCGCGAGCTCCCCGACGATCGCGAGGCCGAGCCCCGTGCCCGGCTTCGCCCGATGGTCGGGCGAGCGCCAGAACCTCGTGCCGAGCTGCGCGAGCTCGTCGTCGCGAACCCCGGGCCCGTCGTCGCTGATCTCGAGAAGCGCGTGCCCGACTGCGCCCTCGAACTCGTCGAAACCCTCGTATCCGTCGAAGCCCTCGTGTCCGTCGAAGCCCTCAAGACCGTCCTGCGCGTCGGAAGCCCCGTCGCCCGTGGCGCCGCTGAAGCCTCCACGCTCCGCAGGCGGGCGCGACCCCGGCCCGCCGGCCAGACCCTGGCCGTGCACGTGCACGTGCGCCTGCACCGACCCCGACGTCTGCACTGCCTCGCCCCCGTGCTCGGGACCCTCCAGGACGAACCCCATCGTGACCGTCGCCCCTCCCCCCGCGTACTTCCTCGCGTTGTCGAGGAGCGTCTCGACGATCTCCTCGAGGTCGCTCTTCCGACAGACCACGCGCACCTCGCGCTCGTCGACGACGCGCAGCCGCATCCCCTCGTCGCGGAACCGCTCCTCGTGGGGCGCCGCAAGCATGGCCGCGGACGTGACGTGCTCGCGGGCGGCCCCGTCGGCGAACCCCGTCCTCCGCCCGCTGGCCTCCGCCGTCGCGCGATGCTCAGCGTTTGCGAGCACGAGCATCCGGTCGACGACGTGCTCCAGACGGTCCAGGTCGCCACCGACCGCCTCCAGCTCGGCCTCATCAGCGTCGTCTCGGGGCAGGGCGTCGATGCGAAGGCGGATCGCCGCGAGCGGATTGCGCAGCTGGTGGGAGGCCTCCGCGACGAACCCGCGCTGCTGTTCGAGTGCGTCCTCGACGCCCCTCGACATGCGGGCGAACGACGAGGACAGGCGCCGCAGCTCGAGCGGTCCGGTCGCCGCAGCCAGGTCCGGCTCTCGCTGCTCCGCGAGCGCGTTGGCGGCGGCGTCGAGCGCGCGGACGGGGCGCAGCACCCAGCTCGTCCAGAACTGCGACGCCGCGAAGAGCAGCAGCAGGAGCAGGACGCCGGCGAGCGCGACAAGCACCCACCACCCCGTGATCTCGGCTTTCGCCTCCGCCTGGTTCACCTCGAGCAGCACGGCACCCGATGCGGCGCTCGAGCCGTTCGCGAAGGGCTCCGCGACGAGGTGCGTGTCATCGCTCCACGGGTAGATGGTCGGGATGGAGCGCTGGGGCACCGTGCGCGCCGCGGCGAGCACCAGCGACGCGGCACGCGCATCCAGGTCGACGTCGCCGGTCGAGGCGACGAGCGCGCCCTCGCTGTCGACGACCATCGCGGATTCGCCGTAGACGTCGGCGAAACGGTCCAGGTAGCGGATGAGGCCGGCGGCGTCGTCGCTCGCGACCGCCGTCTCGGCGCGCTGCACGATCTGGTCCATGGATGTGGCCCGCTGCAGGGTGAGCTGCTGGGTGCGGTTCACGGCGATGCCCTCGCTTGCGGGGATGATGATGGCGATCACCGTGAGCAGGCCGAAGAGCATGAGGGGCAGCAGCACCTGCAGCCTCATCGGGCTGGCTTCGTCTCGAGCCGGTAGCCGAAGCCGCGGATCGTCGTGATCGCGACAGCCGGGAGCTTCTGGCGCAGCTGCGCGAGGTGCACGTCGAAGGACCGCGAGGTCGCCGCGTAGGCATCGCCCCACACCTGGTCGAGCAGTTCCTGCCTGCTGACGGCGCGGCCGACGCGCTTCGCGAGCACAGCGAGCAGCTCGAACTCGGTCGGCGTCAGCGACACCTCGTCGTCGCCGACCGCGACGCGGCGGGAGAGGAGCTCGATGCGGGCCTCGCCGACGTGCACCACCTCTGGTTCGACCGTCGGGGCTCGACGTCTGGCGACGGCGTCGATGCGGGCGAGCAGCTCGTGCATGCGCACGGGCTTCACGAGGTAGTCGTCGGCGCCGAGCCCGAGGGCGCGCACCGTGGAACGCTCGTCGCCGCGAGCCGTGACCACGATGACGGGCACCTGGCTGACCTGACGCAGACGTCTGAGCACCTCGAGCCCGTCCATGTCCTCGAGGCCGAGGTCGAGCAGCACGAGGTCGACGTCGCGGTGCTTGAGGAGCACGTCGCTGCCGCGGGCGACCTGCTGGCAGGCGTGATCGGCGCGCCCGAGCACGGCCGCGAGGGCGGCGGAGACGGACGCGTCATCCTCGGCGACGAGCACACGCATGCCCCAATGGTAGGCGCGCACCGACGGTGGCCGCCGACACGGGCGAGCGAACGGCACGCACGTAAAGGGAATGTAAGGATCCGCCCGCCGCCCCTCGCCCGCTGTCGAGAGTGGTGCAGTACACCCACACCGAGGTGGGGCCGGGGCTCCACCCCGCGGTCAGCAGCAGATCAACGACGATGGAGAAGTCAATGACGACGACACAGCAGCCGGGCAGCCTTCGCCGCTCGGTTTCCAACACCCTGAAGGGCTCGGCCGGCAACCTCGTCGAGTGGTACGACGTCTACGTCTACTCGGTCTTCGCCTCCTACTTCGAGTTCCAGTTCTTCGATTCCGAGGACAAGAACTCGCAGATCTACATCTGGGCGATCTTCGCCGTCACGTTCCTGATGCGTCCCATCGGCGCCTGGTTCTTCGGGCGCTTCGCGGACAGGCATGGGCGCCGCCTGGCCCTCACCGTCTCCGTGTCGATCATGGCCGGCTGCTCGTTCATCATCGCGCTCACCCCGTCGGCCGAGGTCATCGGTGCGGGTGCGGCGATCATCCTGATCATGTGCCGCCTCGTGCAGGGCTTCGCGACGGGCGGCGAGTACGGCACGAGCGCGACGTACATGTCGGAGGCCGCCATCCGCGGACGCCGCGGCTTCCTGTCGTCGTTCCACTACGTGACGCTCGTCGGTGGGCACGTGCTCGCGCAGGCCACGCTGCTCGTCATGGTCCTGTCCATGCCGACCGAGGCGATCTCCGAGTGGGGCTGGCGCATCGCGTTCGGCATCGGCGGCGTCGCAGCCATCGTCGTCTTCTACCTGCGCCGCACGATGGACGAGTCGCTCAGCGAGTCGGCCATCGAGTCCGTCAAGGACGGCACGTCGCGCTCCTCCGGCTCGATGAAGGAGCTCATCCTGCACCAGTGGCGTCCGCTCCTCCTCTGCTTCCTCATCACGATGGGCGGCACGGTCGCGTTCTACACCTACTCGGTCACGGGCCCCGGCATCGTGAAGAAGGCGTTCGCGGGCGACGACGTCGTCTCCGGCACGATCCTGAACCTCATCGCGCTCACCGTGCTCATGCTGCTGCAGCCCATCGGCGGCTGGCTCTCCGACATCGTCGGCCGCAAGACGCTCCTCGTGTTCTTCGGCGCAGGCGGTGTGCTGTACACCTGGTTCCTGCTCACGTACCTGCCGCAGCAGACCAACGAGCTCGCCGCGTTCGGCATCCTCGTCGGCGGCTTCGTGATCCTCACCGGCTACACGTCCATCAACGCCGTCGTGAAGGCCGAGCTGTTCCCGACGCACATCCGCGCCCTCGGCGTCGGCTTCGGCTACGCCATGGCGAACTCGCTGTTCGGCGGCACCGCGCCGCTGCTCTACACGGCGGCGGGCGAAGCCCAGCAGGTGCCGCTCTTCATCATCTACGTCACCATCGCCATCGCCGCGTCCCTCGTGGTGTACGTGTTCTTCCTCAACAACAAGGGCGTGAACTGGCTCGACGACGAGAAGGCCATGCGCGCCAAGGACGACGAGCGGGACGCCAAGCGCGAGGACCGCGAGGTCGCCGGCATCCGCTGATCTCAACGGTTCGCACCCATACGGGGGATGCAGGCTCGTCTCGCGACGAGCCTGCATTCTTCGTATGGATGCACCTGGACGAACCCGGGCTGAGGTCCGGAGCAGGCGATCGTCGTTGACGGGGGCGCGGCGGATGGCGCGGGCGCGTGAATCAGATGAGCGCGGGGCGGCGCGTGCTCTCGGCTCCCCCGTCGGCGTAGATGACCTGGCCGGTCACGTAGCCGTTGTCCTCGCTGGTGAGCCACGCCAGGAGGTTCGCGACGTGGCTCGGGTCGCCCGTCAGCTGCCCGTCAGGGACTGCTTCTTCACGACCGAGCGCTGCGCGGCTCTCCGACGTCTCGAGCGCGCCCGCCGTCATGGACATGAACGCGCGCCCCGGAGCCACGACGTTCAGGGCGATGCCCTCGCCACCCCACTCCGGTAGGGTCGCCGCGCGCCTCGCCCAGCGTGCGACGGACTGCTTCGACGTGGTGAAGAGCACGGACCAGCCGAGGGGCGTCACCGCGGATGCGAGCTCGTCCGCGTAGGCGAGGGCCGCTTCCTCGTCACCCGTCTCGATGAGGTCGAGCAGCTGAGCGTCGACCTCCTCGAGCGCGACGAGCGTGGCGACGACCGCCGCGCGCGGAGCATCCGACAGCGCGAGCAGCGGCCGCAGGCCCTCGAGCGTGGCGACGGCCCCGAAGTGGTTCACCGAGACCGTCTCAGAGGCAGGCCGCATGCGGTCTGCGATCGCGAGCGCACCGTCGACGATGCCCCCGCTGAGCTCGGTGGCCTGCGCGATGAGCTCGGCCCGACCTTCCGCACTCGTGAGGTCGACGTTGATGTCGGCTCCGGCGAGATCGACCCCGATGACGCGGTGGCCGTCTTCTCTGAGCTTCAGCGCCGCCGCCTTGCCGATGCCGGTTGCCGAGCCTGTGACGACGTACGTGCGAGTCATGGGTGAGGGTCCTTAGCGCTGGGTGAGCCTTCGCTCAATGACAGAGGTGCCGCAGAGCTACGCGGCGGACCGTGCCCATGAGCACAGTTCAGGAGAGCCGAGGCGTGGGCGCCGAGGGTGGCTCAAGCCTAGAACTGAGGCAAGCGTCCGCCTCGAATTTAGTCCACTTCAGTAGGCTGCCTAACAATTCTCGGAGGTTCGCGACGCATCCGGACGCCGCCCAGAGGCTTCACCGGAAGCACCCCCGTACATTGGCCGCATGACTTCTCGGAAGCCTCCCCTCCGTTTCGGATCGCAGACCGTGCTCGTCACGGGCGCGAGCTCTGGCCTCGGCGCCGAGTTCGCGCGCCAGCTCGCGTCGCGCGGCAGCGACCTCGTGCTCGTCGCCCGCCGAGAGGCGAAGCTCGAGAACCTCGCCGACGAGCTGCGAAGCCGGTACGGGGTGACCGTCTCGACGATCGCCGCCGACCTCGGCGCGGCGGGCGCCGCATCCATGCTCAACGCGGAGCTCGAACGCCGAGACGTGCACGTGACGAGTCTCATCAACAACGCCGGATTCGCGACGAGCGGTGCCTTCCATGACGAGGACGCGGAACGCGTGCGCGCGGAGATCGCCCTCAACGTGGCGGCGCTCGTCGACCTGACGCAGACGTTCATCGGGCAGCTCCGGCAGGGTGACGGCTTCCTCGTCAACGTCGCGAGCGTCGCCGGGTACCAACCGACGCCTGGCTTCGCGGTCTACGGGGCGACGAAGGCCTTCGTGCGGAGCTTCACCGAAGCCCTGTGGGCCGAATCCGCGGGCACCGGCCTGCGGGTGCTCGCACTCGCGCCTGGCCCGACCTCGACGGAGTTCTTCGACGTCGCGGGCGAGGACATCGGCTCCGGGCTGCCGCGCATGACGGCCCGCCGCGTCGTGGCGATCACCCTGCGGGCCCTCAGGAAGCGCGACCCAGGGCCGTCGGTCGTCCCCGGTCCCGTCAACACGACGCTCACGCTCGCGTCGAGGTTCGCGCCTCGCAGGCTGCTGCTGCGCGGGATGAACCGCGCGTCGCGCTGACGAACCGCAAGGGTTCGTCAGCGCGACGCGGGCCGAGCGCGATCAGCGATCTGCGATCTGCGATTGATGGCGAGGTGCCCGAGCGCCGTGACCGGTGTGACGCGCCCGTCGGCGAGCTTGTACTGGCAGCCGACGATGCTGAGCGCGCCGCTGGCGACGGCGTCGCTGATGACGCGCGAGCTGCGCACGAGCGAGTTGATCGTCGAGTACAGGTGGCGGCGACCGACGGCATCCGCGTCGATCTGGGCTTCGTCGACGTAGGGCGTCGACTGGTCGCTCGCGAACCACTCCTCCTGCACGGAGGGCTGGATGCGCGCCAGCTCGTCCCTGATCGCGGGCGTCACCTCGTGGGGGTGCGCCGTGGTCTGGTTGATGGCGGCCTTGACCGCGCCGCAGGAGCCGTGCGCGAGCACCACGATGACGGCGACGCCGAGCTCGGCGACCGCGAACTCCATGGTCGCCGTCGTGTTCTCGTTGGCGATCTGCCCCATGTTGCGGGCGACGAACAGGTCGCCGAGTCCGCAGTCGAAGAGGATCTCGGCGGCGACGCGCGAGTCGGAGCAGCCCAGGAACGCCGCGTTCGGCGCCTGACTCCCCGAGAGCTCCGTGCGGCGCTCGGCGCTCTGCTGCGGGTGCAGGAGGTCGCTCTTGATAAAGCGCTCGTTGCCGTCGACGAGGGCATCCCAGGCCTGCTGGGGGGTGACGCGTGGTGAGGTCATTCTTTCTGTTTCCTTTCGAGGTTGACAGGCATGCGCCTGCACTGGAGGTTCTGCGGGGCGCGTCAGGCGCGGAGGCGCTCCTGAGCGGCCGCGAGGCGGGATCGGAGGCTGTCGACGAAGCGCTCCCAGATCGGCAGCGACGTGATGAGCGCTGCGAGGATGATGACGGTGGCGACCCAGCTCGCGACGATGCCCGGAATCGGTGCGATGAGACTCGCCCAGAGCAGGATGCTGAGCGCGCTGGCGCCGCCGGCGGCACCGCACGCGAAGATGATGAGGGCGGCATGCGGCGGCACGAGGAACGCGCCGACAGTCGCGCCGATCACGGCAGTCGAGACGGATGCGAGCCACGGGCGTCGGACTCGCGCCAGGCGCGCCTCCGCGGGCCCGAGCCACGACCCGCGATCGGCTCGATCGGTGTTGAACAGGTACTCCGCGAAGACGAGCCACACGAACACTGCTCCGTAGGCGGCGATCGCCGGCCGAATGTGCAGGAGATCGGCTGCGAACGCGCTCGGATTGGTGACGACCTCTATGAACGCCTGCCAGAGGTGCGTGTCCCCTTCCCGGGCGTGCTCGACCGCAACAGCGAATTCAGGCAGCAGCAGGCGCCCGAGGAGCTCGCCCACGACGAGCCCGAACGTGAGGAAGATGCGGCGGGACCGCTCGTCGATGCGAGTTGCGACGCCCGCCATGGGTACTGCGGATTTGGCCCCCATCGTCGTCTCGAGCACGACGAGGAAGAGGAATGCGACGGCGATCTGCAGGCCGAGCACCTCCCAGGCGACGAGGGCGACGACGGCCGTGAGAATAACCGGCACGGTGAGGACATGGTGGAGCTTCCGAATCAATAGGCTCTCCTGACTGATGAGGCGGACGAGCGGAGTCGGGGCTCCCCCACCTCGTCTTGGACCCGTCCAAGCTAACCGGGAAGTGAACGACGATGCATTTTTCCTGGTCCGCCCGGCGATCTGCGTCACCCAAGGGGCCCATGAGACCCGGGGAATAGGGGAACCACCCGTCAGGAGATCCGGCTGCGACGCTCGGCGTCACGAGTCGCCAGCACGCGCCGAGCGGGGGGTCGTCGTAAACCCATGATTCAGCTGAGCAGTGCGGGTTTTCCGGTAGCACGCCTGGCGCTGAAGCAGGGTCTCGTGTCACGCTGGCGCGGAACTATGACGGAACCCGGCTGCCGAACTCGGCAGATCGGACCACTCGCCTCGACCCTGCCCCCCCCCCCCCCCCCCCCCCCGCGGCACGGCGAGCGTGGGTCCCAGAAAGTGAACCCTTATTCCTCGCGCGGAGTGAAGGGCGCAATCAGTGGAGGAGACGACCGATGCCCGTGAAGTGCTGACTGTAGCCGTCGACGAGCTTGCGGGCCACTGCAACGGAATCGACGAGCGGGTGCGCAGCGAAGCCACGCCAGGCGAGCTCGCGGGAGCCGCGGGTGGCTGCTTCGATCACGAGCTGCTCGGCAGCCTTCACCTGGGTCATGAGCCCGAGCATCTCCCCCTCGACGGGGGCGATCGGCCACGGATGCACGCCGTCGGCATCGACGACGCAGCCGACCTCGACCACCGCGTCCTCAGGCAGGGCAGGAACGAGTCCGCCGTTGCGCACATTGAGGATCATGGTCGCCGGCGTTCCCGACGAGAGGGCCGCCATCAGATCGAGGGCGACGCTCTCGTAGCCGCCTCCAGCAACATCCTCGACCTCGCGCTCCTCGCCCTCTTCGCGACTCTCGGCCATGTAGCTCGCCTCACGCTCGTGACGGGTTCGCATCCAGGACTCGAAGGGGTCCGTGCCTGGGTTCGCGAAGAACGCTCCCTGCTGCACGTCGAGATACTCGCCCCTCGTGGAGGCGGCGGCGCGGATGCTCTCGTTGGCTTCGCGCGTGAAGGAGTAGTAGTAGAGGTACTCGTTGGGCAGCGCGCCGAGGGCCCGCACCCAGTCGAAGCCGAGGAGGCGTGCCTCCTCGATCCGCTGCAGCGCGGCATCGGAGGCGAGCAGCTCCGGCAGGCGCTCGACCCCGTCGACCTCGAGGGAGCGCAGCCAGCCGAGGTGGTTGAGCCCGACGTAGTCGAAGGCGAGCTCCGAGGAGGCGCTGGCGCCCGGACGCGCCGCCGCTGGTGCCCCCGCGACGGCCGCGGCCCGCCGCAGCAGACCGATCGGGGTGTCGCAGATGCCGACGACGCGACCGCCGAGCACGCCGCGCATAGCTTCCGTGACGATGCCCGCCGGGTTGGTGAAGTTGATGACCCACGCCTCCGGCGCGACCCGACGGATCGTCTCCGCCAGCGAGATCATGAACGGGATCGTGCGCAGCGCGTAGGCGAGCCCGCCCGGGCCGACCGTCTCCTGGCCGAGCACGCCGAGCTCGAGGGCGATGCGCTCATCCGCCACCCGCCCCGCCGTGCCGCCCACGCGGACGGCGCTGAAGACGAAGTCGGCGCCCTGGAGCGCCTCTTCGAGGTCGGTCGTGACGGTGATCCTTGGTGCGAATCGACGCTCGCTCGCGATGCGCTCGACGATCACGCGGATGATCGCGAGCCGCTCAGGTGAGATGTCGTAGAGGCTCAGCTCGTCGATGCGGACGGGAGCGTCGTCGGACGCGACCGCCTCGAACACCTGGGGGACGCGGAACCCCCCGCCTCCGATGATCGTCAGCTTCACGAGAACATCACCTCTACTTCCGCTTCGCGGAGCACGGCGAGCGTCGCCGGGTCCGCTTGTCTCTCCGTCACGACACCCGTGATATCGCTGGCCCCGCAGACCCGCAGCAGCCCGACACCGGGGAACTTGGTCGCATCCGCGAGCACGACGGTCCGCTGCGACGACGCGATCATCGCGAGCTTGACGGGAACCTCGGTCCCGGTCGTATCGGAGACCGTGCCGTCCGGTCTGATGCCGCTGGTGCCGAGGAAGCAGACGGTGGCCCGGATCTGCGCGAGCGCCTGCTCGGTGAGCACGCCCACCATGGAGCTGTAGTTCTTCCGGACGACCCCGCCGAGCACGATGAGCTCGACCGTGTCGTCGTCCCGCAGCGCATCGACGACGGCGAGGCTCGAGGTGATGACGGTGATGCGTCGGCCGCGCAGCTCTCTCGCGAGGTGGGCGGTGGTCGTGCCGATGTCGATGAGGACGACGTCGCCGTCGCGCACCAGCTCGGCGGCTCGGGCCGCGATGGCGCCCTTCTCGGAGCTCTGGTGCGTCGCGACCTCGGAGAACGGAACCCGGTCGGGCTCGACGCTGCCGCCGCCTCTGACCCGGCGGAGCAGGCCCTCCGCGCTGAGCGCGTTGAGGTCGCGGCGCACCGTCGACGGCGAGACCCCGAACTGCACGGCCAGCTGCTCGACGGTGACCTGCCCGTCGGCGCGCAGCGACTGCAGGATGCGAGCCTGGCGGGTCGTGGTGAGCATGCGAGGCATCGTAGCAGTCACAGACGCGCAGCATTCAAGCGCGAGTGAGCACGACTTGACGCACGAACGATCACCGCGCAGGATGTGTGAGCAACACCGCTGTTGCACCCGAGAGGAGCCGCGATGGACTCCGCACGCGACCCCATGTCGCCCCCGATCCAGGCGCCCGCCCAGTTCCAGGCGCCGCAAGCAGGAGCGACGGCGGATGCACGCTTCGACGTCGTGCTCGCCGGCTCCGTCTTCTTCGACATCGTGTTCACCGACCTGCACGGCGTGCCGAGCGCCGGCACCGAGGTGTGGGCAGACGGCATGGGGTCGACGCCGGGCGGCATCGCGAACCTGGCGGTCGCCGCCAGCCGCCTCGGGCTCACGACCTCCCTCGCGTCGGTCTTCGGCGACGACGTCTACGGGCGCTGGTGCTGGGAGCTCCTCGAGGAGCACGAGGGCATCGACCTGAGCCGCTCGCGCCGCTTCGAGAACTGGCACACCGCCGTCACCGTCTCGGTGGCGCAGCACGGCGACCGCAGCATGATCACCCACGGGCACCCGAGCCCGATCTCGAGCGACGCGCTGCTGGGCGACGGCATCTCGAGCCGCACCGCGCTCACCGAGCTGGGCGTCATGTCGAGCCTCGAGCAGGAGCCGTGGTGGCTGCGCGCTGCGGGCCAGGGCACCCGCATCTTCGCCGACGTGGGCTGGGACGACACGGGCGCGTGGGACCCGGCCGTCCTCGAACCGCTGGCCTCCTGCTACGCCTTCCTGCCCAACGAGCGCGAGGCGGTCGAGTACACGCGCACCGAGTCGCCGCTCGCCGCAGCCCGCGCGCTCGCCGCGCACGTGCCGCTCGTCGTCGTGACCTGCGGCAAGGACGGCGCGATCGGCATCGACTCCGCGACCGGCGAGGAGGTCCGAGTGCCGGCCGTGCCGGTTCGCGCGTACGACGCGACGGGGGCCGGAGACGTGTTCGGCGCATCCTTCGTGCTCGGGACCCTGCGCGACTGGCCGCTCGAGCAGCGCCTCACGTTCTCCGCGCTGTGCTCGGCGCTCGCCGTGCAGCAGTTCGGGGGCTCGCTCGCCGCGCCCGGCTGGGGTGACATCGCCGACTGGTGGGAGGCGACGCGAGCTTCCGGCGACGCCGACCTCATCCGCCGCTACGGCTTCCTGCAGGACGTGCTTCCCCCCGAGCGCGCCGGCGCGGTGCGCCGTGCGGAGGCGACCTTCCGCCTCGTCGACCATTTCCCTCCCGGAAGGCACAGCCTCTCGGGCGGGCAGGGTCCCGCCCCGCGCGACGAGAATCCCGTCGGCTGACGCCCAAGCGATATCTTTACCCTCTGCTCCCCCGCTGCGATAGGAAGGCCCAACATGTACGAGAAGCACCGGAGAACCGCGGCGGCCGCAGGCGGCTTGGCGCTCGTCCTCGCACTGGCGGGCTGCGCGCCAGGCACCGGCCAGACAGACGGCCCCGCCGAGCCGGCAGGCGACATCAGCACCGACATCTCACAGGTCGGGGACGTGACGCTCACCGTCTGGGACCAAGAGGTGCGCGGCGGGCAGAACGAGCAGATCGAGCAGCTGAACGCGGCGTTCGAGGAGCTGTACCCGAACGTGACGATCGAGCGGAACTCGCAGGCATTCGACGACCTGGCGACGACGCTGCGCCTGGCGCTCACCGACGACAACGCGCCCGACGTCGTGCAGGCCAACAACGGCCGCAACACGATGGGGGCGTTCGTCGAGGCCGGGCAGCTGCGCCCGCTCGACGACTACGCGGAGGCGTACGGCTGGTTCGACCGCTACCAGGAGTCGATCCTCCAGTACTCGACGTACAGCGACGACGCGAAGGTGTTCGGCGAAGGCAACCTGTACGGCCTCCCCCAGGTCGGTGAGGTCGTCGGCATCTTCTACTCGAAGGCGAAGCTCGACAAGCTCGGCATCGAGGTGCCCGGCACCTGGTCGGAGTTCGATTCCGCGCTCGCGACGGCGAAGGCGGCGGGCGAGACGCCCATGCAGCTCGGCAACATCGAGCAGTGGCCGGCCGGGCACGTGTTCGGCCCGCTGCAGGGCGGCTACGTGGATGCGGAGACCATCACGAACCTCGGGCTCGGCAACCCCGGCGCGAGCTGGACCACGCCGGAGAACGTGGAGGCGGCATCCGCCCTCAAGGGCTGGGTGGATGACGGCTACTTCAACAGCGGCGTGAACGGCACCGACTACGACGCCGCCTGGCAGGCGCTTGCAGACGGCAACGGCGTCTTCCTCATCGGCGGCTCGTGGCTCGCGGCCGACCTCGAGGCGAGCATGGGTGACGACCTGGGCTTCTTCGTGCCGAAGACGGATGACGGTGCGCTGGCGACGACCGGCGGCACCGGCCTCCCGTTCGCGATGACCTCGGCGGCCGACAACACCGACGTCGCGGCCGCGTACATCGACTTCCTGACGAGCGACGACGCGATGCAGATCCTCGCCGACACCGGCAACCTGCCCGTCAACAAGTCCGCCGAGCTGGCGCCCGATTCCGGTGTCTTCGCCGACATCTACGGCGCCTTCGGCGAGGTCACCGAGTCGGGCAGCGTCCTCCCCTACCTCGACTACGCGACGCCGACCTTCGGCGACACCATCGGCCAGTCCCTGCAGGGGCTCATCGACGGGCAGCTCACGCCTGAGCAGTTCACCGAGGCCCTCGAGACCGACTACGCGGCCTTCACTGCAGCGAACGAGTGACCCGGTGTCGTCGCTGATGAGGAGCATCCGTCTAGGCCTGGCCGTGCGTGCACGGCCCGAGCGTCTCCGCGGATGACGATCAAGGACCCGACGGCGCGCGAGCGCCGCCCAGCGAGGGGTGCCAGCCGTGGCACCCCCGCCTGGGTGCCCTTCGCGTACCTCGCGCCCGCGTTCCTCCTCTACGGCACGTTCCTGCTGTTCCCGCTCGGTCGGGCCGTGCAGTTCTCGTTCTTCGAGTGGGACGGGCTCGGCGCATCCACCTTCGTCGGCTTCGACAACTACGTGCAGATCGTGCAGGACGAGCGGCTGCGGGAGGCCTTCGGGCACGCGTTCGTGCTCATCTTCTTCTACGCGGTGCTGCCCCTTGCCGTCGGACTCATGCTCGCGGCGATCCTCACGCGGGCGAGGGTGCGGGGCCTCGGCTTCTTCCGGACGCTCATCTTCCTGCCGCAGGTCATCGCGATGGTCGTCGTCGCCGTCACGTGGCGGCAGATCTACGCGCCGGATGGTCCCCTCAACGGGCTGCTACGCCTCGTCGGGCTGGAGAGCTGGACGCGGGCGTGGCTCGGCGACTACACCTTCACGCTGCCCGCCGTGGGACTCATCGGCTCGTGGGTGTCGCTCGGCCTCGTGACCGTGCTGCTCATGGCCGGCATGAGCCGCGTGCCGAAGGAGCTCTACGAGGCCGCGCGGCTCGACGGCGCGGGACCCGTGCGCGAGTTCTTCTCGATCACCCTGCCGTCGGTGCGTGGCGAGATCACGGTCGCCCTGACCCTCACGATCGTCGCCGCGCTCAAGACCTTCGACCTCATCTACGTCACCACGAGCGGCGGGCCCGGCACGTCGACGACCGTGCCGAGCTTCGAGGTGTACCGGCGGGCGTTCGAGCTCGGCGAGGTCGGGGCCGCCACGGCAGTCGGCGCTGTGCTGACCCTCATCGTCTTCGCCATCAACTTCGTCGTGAACCGGATCGGGGACCGCGCATGAACGTCTCCGTCTTCGAGAAGGTCGCCAACTACCTGATCCTCGGCGTCTTCGGGCTCGTCATCCTCGGACCGATCAGCGTCATCGTGACCCTCGCGTTCGGGCCGGAGAACGCGACCGTCGCCCAGGAGGGGCGCATCTTCCACTGGGAGAACTTCCCCACGGCCTGGGAGGTCGCCCGCTTCGGGCAGTACATGCTCACGTCGGTGGTCGTCGCGGCAATCGTGGTCGTCGTCGCCGTGCTCGCCTCCATCCTTGCCGGCTACGCGCTCGGCACCATGAAGTTCCGGGGCGCGACACCGATCTTCTACCTGTTCCTCCTCGGCATCATGGTGCCGACGGAGGCGTTCATCGTGCCCCTCTACTTCGACCTGCGCACCGTCGGGCTGACGAACACGGTGTGGGGGGTCGCGTTCCCGCAGATCGCCATGTCGATCGCCTTCGGCACGTTCTGGATGCGCACCTACTTCCGCTCCTCCAGCCAGGCCCTCATCGACGCGGCCAAGCTCGACGGGGCCGGCTCCATGCGCATCCTCTGGCAGGTGCTCGTGCCGATCGGCCGGCCCGCCATCCTCACGCTCGTGCTGCTGACGTTCATGTGGACGTGGAACGAGTTCCTCATCCCCCTCGTGATGTCGCCGAACGGCAGCGTGCGCACGGCGCCCCTCGGCCTCGCGTTCTTCCAGGGCCAGTACACGCAGGGCACCGCGCTGCTCGCGGCCGGCGCCATCATGGTGGCGCTGCCCGTCGTCGTGCTCTACCTCTTCCTGCAGCGCCACTTCATCCAGGGGATGCTCGAGGGGGCGGTCAGGGAGTAGCCGCCCGGCGGGCGCCGGGCACGTCGCGCGTCGCCTCACCCGTGTAGTCGGCGAGCAGGGGCGGCGGCAGCGGGCCCTTGATGCGCTGACCCGCCTGCTTCTCCTCCCACGCGTGGGCGAGGATCCCCACGGAGCGCGAGAGCACGAAGAGGCCCCTCGCGAGCTCCGGCTGCACGCCGAGCTCTGCGTACACGATGGCGGAGATGCCGTCGATGTTCATCGGGATGCGCCGCTCGCCCCGCTCGAGTGCGCGCTCGAGCGCCAGACCGGCGGCGAGGCAGCGGCCCGAGATGTCCCCCCTGGCGACGGCCTCCTCGACGAGCCGCAGCAGCGGGTCGCGGCGCGGGTCTCGCGGGTGGAACCGGTGCCCGAAGCCCGGCACGAACGCGCCCCGGCCCTTGTGGTCGGCGATCGCCTCGCGGGCGAGCTGCTCCAACGCGACCCCTTCGGACTCGTGCCGCTCGACGAGGTCGTTGAGCAGCTGGACGCACTGCTGGCCTGCACCGCCGTGCGTGTCGCCGAGCACGTTCACGCCGTTGGCGACGGCCGAGTTGAGGCCCACGCCGCAGGTGGCGGCCATGCGCGCGCTGGCGATCGACGGCGCCTGGGGGCCGTGGTCGACGCTCGCGACGAGCGTCGCCTCGAGGAGCTCGGACACGGCCCTCGTCGGGAGCGCCCCGGTCGTGAGGAGCCAGATCGTGCTCACGAACCCGACGTTGCCGATGACCTCCTCGATCGGGTAGCCGCGGAGCTCGATCTCCCCTGGGGCGATGCGGGTGACGCTGGTGCTCCACCACGCGGTCGCGTCGTCGACGGTGGGCTGGTGGCCGGTGGTGCTGCTCATACGGCTCGCTCCTCGTGAAGTGCTCGGATCTGCCCGTCGTCGTAGCCGAGCTCGTGCAGGATCTCGTCGGTGTGCTCGCCGAGCCCCGGCGGCGGAACGGTGGGGGCGCTCGGTCGGTCATCGAGGCGGATGCCGTTGCCGAGCACCCGCAGGGTCTCGCCGTCGCGCCCGGGGAAGGGCAGGTCGTGCACGAGCTCCCGGTCGACGATCTGCGGGCTGGCGAGCATCTCGGGAACGGTGAGAACGGCAGCCGCCGGCACGCCCCGCTCCGAGAGCAGGTCCTCCCAGTGCGCCGTGTCGTGCGCGCTCAGCGCCTGCTCGATCTCGCGCGTGAGCTCCGCCCGGAAGCGCTTGCGATCCTCCCGGTCGCGAAAGCGCGGGTCGTCGGCCAGCTCGGGTCGGCCGATCGCCGCGACGAGCGCGACGAACTGCTCCTGCTTGTTCGCCGCGATGTTGAGCGCCCCGGTCGCCGTCTGGAAGGTCCCGGACGGTGCGGCCGTGCCGTTGTCGTTGCCGAGGGCGCGTGGCACCTGGTCGGCGACGAGGTGGTTCGACACGACCCACCCCATTGCGGTGACGGCGGTCTCGAGCATCGACACGTCGATGCTCGAGCCCACCCCGGTGCGCTCGCGTCCGTGCAGTGCGGACGAGATCGCGAACGCGGCCGCGAGCCCGCCGAGCGTGTCGGCGATCGGGTAGCCGGCCCGGAGCGGGGAAGTCTCCGGGGTGCCGGTGACGCTCATCATCCCGGACCCACCTTGGATGATCTGGTCGTAGGCCGGCTTCGAGCGCAGCGGCCCCGTCTGGCCGAAGCCCGAGATGGCGCAGTACACGAGCCTGCTGTTGATGGCGCGCAGCGCCTCCCAGCCGAAGCCGAGCCGCTCGAGCACGCCTGGCCGGAAGTTCTCGCAGAGCACGTCGGCCTCGGCGACCAGGCGCCGCATGACCTCCCGGCCGCCGTCCGACTTCAGATCGAGCGTGATCGAGCGCTTCTGGGCGTTCTGCGCCAGGAAGGAGACCCCCATCAGGCTGCCGTTGAGCTCGGAGTCAGCCCCGAGCCTGCGGGCGAGGTCTCCGCCGTCTGGCACTTCGACCTTGATGACCTCCGCCCCCATGAGGGCGAGCTGGTAGCAGGCGTACGGCCCCGCCAGCACGTTGGTCATGTCGAGCACGCGGACTCCCGCGAGTGGGCCTGATGGGGTCTCGGTCATACCGTGACTTCCTTTCTCGCAGCGAGCTTCGTGCGGATGACCCGCACGATGACAAACGCCACGGTGAGTGCGAGGACGGAGTAGAGGGTGATGGTGATGGGGCTGTCGATCAGCACGCCGGGGTCACCCTCGCTGACGGCCATCGCCCGGCGGAACTCGGTCTCGGCGAGCGGCCCGAGGATGATCGCGATGAGCATCGGGGCGACGGGCAGCCCGTAGCGCCGCATCGTGAATCCGATGAGCCCGATCACCACGACGAGCACGAGGTCGAGGATCTTGCCGCTCGTGGCGTAGACGCCGAGCATCGCGAAGAGCGTGATGCTCGCGTAGAGGTAGTGGCGCGGGATCTTCAGCAGCTTCGCCCAGAGCGGCGCGAACGGGAGGTTGAGGATGAGGAGCACGACCATGCCGATGAAGAAGCTCGCGAGCAGCGCCCAGACGAGTTCGCTCGAGCGCTCGAACAGGAGCGGCCCTGGCTGCAGACCGTACTGCCGGAAGGCGGCGAGGAGGATCGCAGCGGTGGCCGAGGTGGGCAGGCCGAGCGCGAGCAGAGCGCCCATGGCGGTTCCCGCGGTGGCGTTTCCCGCAGCTTCCGGGCCGGCGACACCCTGGATGGCGCCGAAGCCGAACATCGGCTTCTTGCGGCGCTTGTCGAGTCGACGCTCGGCGCCGTAGGAGAGGAACGTCGGCACCTCGGCGCCGCCGACGGGGATGATGCCGAAGGGAACGCCGATCGCGGTCCCCCGCAGCCAGGCCGGCATCGCCTGGCGGAGCTCGCTGAGCGAGAGCCAGAGGCGCCCCTTTGACTGGATGAGACCGGTGTCGTCGGAGTAGCCGCGGCGCCCTGCGACGGCGAAGACCTCGCCGAGCGCGAGCAGACCGACCGTGATGACGACGATGTCGATGCCGTCGAAGAGCTCGGGGATGCCGGCCGTGAAGCGCGATGTGCCCGAGATCGAGTCGATGCCGACGACGGAGATGGCCAGGCCGAGGACGAGCGCGGCGAGACCGCGGATGATGGACTGCGTCACGACCGCAGAGATCGCGATGAACGCGAAGATGGCGAGCGCCAGGTACTCGGCGGGGCCGAACAGGGTCGCGAGTTCAGCGAGACGGGGCGCGAAGAAGACGACGAGGATCGACGCGAGGATGCCGCCGATGAAGGCGCCGACGGCCGAGGTGGCGAGGGCCTGAGCCGCTCGTCCGCTCTTGGCCATGGCATGGCCTTCGATCGATCCGGCGATCGCCGTGCTGTTGCCCGGCGTGTTCATGAGGATGCCGGCGATCGAATCGCCGAAGAGCCCACCGAAGAGCACGCCAGCGAACATGATGAAGGCGCCGATGGGGTCGAGCGAGAACGTGACGGGGAGGAGCAGGGCGACGGCCATCGCTGAGCCGAGACCGGGGAGGACCCCGACGGCCGTGCCGAGCACGGCGCCGATGAGCACCCAGAGCATGTTGATGGGGGTCAGGACCGTGAGGAACCCTTCCCCGAGGTTTGCAAGCGTATCCATCAGAGGACTCCTACGAAGATGCCGGGAGGAAGGTTGAGGCCGAGCCCGATCGAGAACGCGATCTGCACGATGGACGACATCGCGAGCGCGAGGAAGATGTCGAACACGGGTCGGCGGCTGCCGAGGGCCCTGGAGATACCCCAGAAGAGGAAGGCGCCGGAGAGCAGCCAGCCGAGCGGGGTGAGCGCGGCGATGAAGACGATCGTCGTGCCGAGGGCGCCAAGCAGGGAGCGGATGTTGGTGCGCGGCCTGATGTGCTCGGCCGCGAGCTCCTTGTCCTGCACGACCGCGAGCTCGTCGCGGTCGAAGTCGGAGAGCTCATCGACCTCTTGGTCGACGACCCTCTTCTCGCCTCGGAGCTCAGCCAGGTCCGGCTCTGCCACTCGCGTCGGTTCCGGGTTGCGGATGACGTCGACGGCGAGGAAGGCCGCCACGATGAAGATCGCGACCGAGATGATCGCCGGGAACATCTGCGGGCCCGGCTGCGAGACGTTGCTCGGCACGGCCATCGTGACGGTGCCGATGACGAGGCCGATCCCCACGAGGGTGAGGATCCCCGGCACGATGAGTCCGGTGCGGCGGCGCCACCAGCCAGGGCTCGCGGTGGTGTCGTGCTGCGTCCACGCTGAGGTGGGGATGACGCCGGTCATAGTCCGAGCTCCTCGATGATCTGGTCGACTCTCGCCTGGTCTTCTTCGATGAAGGCGGCGAATTCGTCGCCGGTGAGCACTGCTGGCTCCCAGTTGTTGCGTTCGAGCGTGTCCTGCCATTCGGGAGTGGCGACCATGTCCTCGAAGATCCCGACGAGCTGGTCGCGTTCTGCGTCCGTGATGCCGGGAGGGGCGACGATGCCTCGCCAGTTGGGGAGGTGGACGTCGACGCCCTGGTCCATGAGGGAGGGGATGTCGATGCCGTCGACGGACTCTTCCGCTGACACGGCGAGCGCGCGGAGGCTGCCCGCCTCGATCTGGTCGCTGAACTCGTTGTAGCCGCTGACCCCGACGGCGACGGTGTTCGAGAGCAGCGCGGTGAGCACCTCGCCACCGCCCGCGTACGAGACGTAGTTGAGCTCGGCCGGGTCGATGCCGACATCCTCCGCGACGAGGCCGGCGAGGAGATGGTCGGTGCCGCCGACACCGCCACCGCCGACGGCGAGCGCGTGCGGGTCCGTCTTCCAGTCGGCGATGAAGTCATCCAGGGTCTGGTACGGCGAGTCCGCCGGCACGATGAAGACCTCGTAGTCCTCGGCGAGCCGCACGATCGGTGTCGTGTCGGAGAGGTCGACGGCGGAGTCGTTGACGTTGATCGCGCCCATCATGACCGTCCCCGTCATCATGAGGTTGGTCGGGTCAGCGCCCAGGCCCACGAACTGCGACAGTCCGATGGTGCCTCCGGCGCCGGGCACGTTGACGACCTGGACGTTGTTGACGATCCCGTCTGCACGCAGCGCCTGCTGTGCCTCCCGTGCCACTCCGTCCCATCCACCGCCTGGCGCCGCTGGCGCCATGAACGTGAGCTTCGTGCTCGGGTCGGTCCCGGTCGTCGAGTCGCTGGCGTCGAACGCCGCGATCCCGACGAGCACGGCGGTCGCGGCGATGCCGAGTCCGCCCATGAGCTTCCGTCTTGCTGTCACGATCACTCCCTTGTGATTGACTTGTCCACACAGCGGACACTTCTGTCCACCAGATGGTACGCTAGTGTGACCGGGCAAGCAAACGATCCGAAGCCGGAGACCCCATGACAAGCGCCGACGACGCCCCCGCCCAGCGGTCAGAGCCGGGTGGCATCCGCGCCGTGAGCCGCGCCCTCGATGTCCTCGACTGCTTCGAGAACGAAGGCCAGTCGCTGGCCGTCTCCGACATCGTCCGCCGCTGCGAGCTCCCTCGCACGACCGTGCTCCGCCTCGTCGACACCCTCGTGGGCGAGCGGATGCTGCAGCTCCTGCCCGACGGCCGCGTGAGCGTCGGCCCCCGCATGATCCGCTGGGGAGCCTTCGCGAAGGCGGCCTGGTCCGCTCCGGCAGCCACGCTCGACCGACTCCGGGAGCTTGCCGAGCAGACCGGTGAGACCGTGAGCCTCTACGTCCGCCGCGACCTCAAGCGCGTCGCCATCGCGCAGGCACCCGGGCGGCACACCATCCGCCACGTCGTCCAGGTCGGCGACAAGCTGCCCATCTGGCTCGGCGCCGCATCCACGACCCTCCTCAGCGGAGAGCGGCCCGAAGCCCTCGACGCGGTGCTCGCCCAGCTCGACGCCGACGAGAGCATCGACATCGACACCGCCGCGCTGCGCCGTCGTGTGGATGAGATCCGCGAGCAGGGCTGGGGCCTCAGCCACGGCGAGCGGGAGTCCGGCAACAGCGGCCTGGCGATGCTCGTGCCCGAGAACCCGGACCGACCCCACCTGCAGCCCGTCGTCGTCGTGCTCGGCGGACCGACGGCCAGATTCGTCGACGCCCGCATCCCCGAGTTCGTCGACGCGCTCCGCGCCTGCGTCCGCGACGTGCCGCGAACCGGGCTGCCGCCCGCACTCGAATGACCTCGCGGTGCGGTTCGAGACCGCCCGCGCCCGCAATCCAAGCAGGACCCTGAACCGACGAAGGAGACGGTGCGATGAGCGCAACGGTGTTCGTGACGGCCCCACGACTCGGTCACGCCGGGGTTCGAACCCTGGAGGAGGCCGGAAGCAGGATCATCTACCTGCCCGACGGCGGGGGTCGCGCCGAGGTCGAGGAGATCATGGCCAGCGAGGCCGTCGACGCGGTCATCTCCCGCACCGTCGAGCTGTCGGCCGCAGCCATCGAGGCCTGCCCGACGCTCCGGGTCATCTCGAAGCACGGCGTCGGCGTCGGCAACATCGACGTCGACGCGGCGACCGCCCACGGCATCCCGGTCTTCACCACGCCGGGCGCCAACGCCCAGTCGGTCGCCGAGCTCACGATCGCGCTCATGTTCAACGCCGCACGTCGGGTGTCCTGGATGGACGCGGAGATCCGGCAGGGACGCTGGAGCAGGGCCCAGGACGGGCGGCAGCTCGCTGGCGCCACGCTCGCCCTCGTCGGTGCCGGCCAGATCGGTCAGCGGGTCGCGCGCACTGCGGCGGCGACGGGGATGCGCGTGCTGGCCTTCGACCCGGGATTCGGACTGGACTCCCCCATCCCGGAGCTGACCATGGTCGGCAACCTCGAAGAGCTGCTCGCGCAGGCCGAGGTGCTGAGCATCCACGTGCCGCTCAGCGAACGGACGCGCGGCCTCATCGGGGCCGAGCAGCTCGCCCTGCTGCCGGCGGATGCGATCGTGCTGAACACGGCCCGCGGCGAGGTCATCGACGAGCCCGCCCTCGTCGAGGCGCTTCGCAGCGGCCAGCTCTTCGGTGCGGGCCTCGACACCACCTGGTCGGAGCCCATGGAGCCCGGCAACCCGCTGCTGGACTGCCCGAACGTCGTCGTCACGCCCCACGTCGGGGGCTCCACCCCAGCGGCTCTGGAGGCCATGGCACTGGCCGCCGCCCGGAACATCCTCGGCTTCCTCGAGGGCACGCCCCCGGACGCACGGTCCTGCGTGAACCCCACCACTCTCTCGATCGAACGGAGCAACGCATGACCGAGCAGGACCCCACCGCGCCACCCGCCTGGCCGACCGGCTACTTCATCGGCGAGCGTGCACCCGACCTCCCGGCATCCCTGATCGACGCGTTCCGTGAGATCCCTGTCGCAGTCGCCGGCGACTGCCTGGGGCGCTCCGTCGGCGCGCTCGGCCTCCACGCCTACCACGGCGAAGCGCCGCTCTCGGGGCAGGCCGTCACCGTGAAGATCCGGCCTGGCGACAACCTCATGGTGCACAAGGCCATGATGGATGCCCACCCGGGCGACGTCATCGTGATCGAAGGCGGCGGCGACCTCAGCCAGGCGGTCATCGGAGGGCTCATCCGCACGAGCGCCATCACCAAGCGACTCGGCGGCTTCGTCATCGACGGGGCCCTGCGCGACGTCGCCGAATGGCGGGAAGGCGGCATGCCCGCCTACGCGCGCGGACACACGCACCGCGGACCCACGAAGGACGGCCCGGGCCAGATCAACGTGCCCGTGTCCATCGCGGGCCTCGTCGTGAACCCGGGCGACCTGGTGCTCGGGGACCTCGATGGCGTCCTCGCCGTTCCAGCACCGCGAGCGGAGTCGCTCCTGCAGGACGCACGCAGGCACCTCGACCGGGAAGCCCGCATCCGCAAGCACAACGAGGAGGGCACCTCCGACCCCGAACGGTTCAACGCGCTCCTGCGCCAGAAGGGCCTGCCCGTCTGATCGCCATCGCCGCCGGACGGGGCGCGAGGCGCGGCTTGTCAAGAGCCGGGACCTCCCACCCGGCGCCGCGTACAGTGATCCGTCGGTCGTCGCGGCACCCCCGAGCCGCGGCCCAAGAGAGGCTTCCCCGTGCGACGGTTCCACTGCGATGTGTGCGAGAACGAGGTCTTCTTCGACTCCGTGTCCTGCGAGCGCTGCTCGTCGAAGCTGGGCTACGTGCTCGGCCTCGACGACGTGCTCGTCGAAGGCGGCGAAGCGGCGGCGGACGCGGGCCTGCGGCGGTGCAGCAACGCCGAGCTCGCCGGATGCACGTGGCTGACGGCGCAGCCTGGCGGGCTGTGCGAGAGCTGCCAGCTCACCCGCACCAGGCCGAGCGACGCCGACGCGAAGGGGCTGCGCCTCTTCCCCATCGCCGAGGAATCGAAGCGCCACCTCGTGCGCGACCTCACCCGCCTCGGCTTCGCGACCCGCCCCAAGGCGAGCGGGGAGCCCGCGACCGTCGGCCAGACGCCCGTCTTCGACCTGCTCTCGAGCGTGTCGGAGAGCGTTACGATCGGCCACGCCAACGGCGTCATCACCATCGACCTCGCCGAGGGCGACGACAGCTACCGCGAGCAGGTGCGGCAGCGCCTCGCCGAGCCGTACCGCACGATGCTGGGGCACTTCCGCCACGAGAGCGGGCACTACTACGAGTGGCAGCTGGTGGAGCAGACCGACCGCATCGACGAGGCACGAGAGCTGTTCGGCGACGAGCGCGCCGACTACCAGGCCGAGATCGACCGGCACTACGACCAAGGCCCTCCCGAGGGGTGGCAGCTTGACTACCTGAGCAGCTACGCGACCATGCACCCGTACGAGGACTTCGCCGAGACCTGGGCCCACTACCTGCACATCCAGGACACCCTCGAGACGGCCGTGGCCTTCGAGCTGCTGCCCGCGCCGGAACCGGGCGCGTCGGCCCGCGACGTGGTCCTCGACAGCTGGATGCCGTTCGCGACGGCCATGAACGTCGTCAACCGCTCGCTCGGGCAGCGCGACCTCTACCCGTTCGTCCTGCCGGACACGGTCATCGAGAAGCTCGCGTTCATCCACTCGCTGCGCGAGCCCTCGAGCATCCCGGCCTGACCGGCGTCACCCTCAGGCACCGGATGCGCGCGTCGCGACGATCGCGCCGTGCGGCCGGGCTCCCGCATCCGTTCGGGCGTGCGCTTGCTCGACGATGAACCCGGCGTCGCCGAGATGCTTCCGAGCAGGTCCGCGTACTCCCGCGCCCGGCGGCCGTACGCCTCGAACGTCTGCCGTGCCCTCATGCCGTCGCTCCGGCGCGGACCGCGGCAAGTGTCGCGGGGAGTGACGACCACGGCGGCGAGCCCTACCGGGTGATGGTGAGCTGGCCGATCGCTGTCACGGGCGCGACGCGGCCGTCCGAGAGCTCGTACTGGCAGCCGACGATGCTCAGCGCGCCGCTCGCGACGGCGTCACTGATGACGCGCGAGCTGCGCACGAGCGCGTTGATCGTAGAGTACAGGTGGCGACGCCCCACAGCATCCGGATCGATCTGGGCTTCGTCGACGTACGGCGTCGACTGGTCGCTCGTGAACCACTCCTCCTGGACGGAGGGCTGAATGCGAGCGAGCTCGTCCTTGATGGCGGGCGTCACGTCGCGCGGGTGCGCCGTGGTCTGGTTGATGGCGGCCTTGACCGCGCCGCAGGAGCCGTGGGCGAGCACCACGATGACGGCCACGCCGAGCTCGGCGACCGCGAACTCCATGGTCGCCGTCGTGTTCTCGTTGGCGATCTGCCCCATGTTGCGGGCGACGAAGAGGTCGCCCAGGCCGCAGTCGAAGAGGATCTCCGCGGCGACTCGCGAGTCGGAGCAGCCGAGGAACGCGGCGTTCGGCGCCTGGCTTCCGGAGATCTCGGTGCGGCGGGCCGCGCTCTGCTGGGGGTGGAGGAGGTCGCCCTTGATGAAGCGCTCGTTGCCCTGGACGAGGTCATCCCAAGCCTGCTGGGGGGTGACTCTTGCTGCCGTCATCGTTGCTCCTTCGTGCTGAAACCTGTGACTGCCGAGGTGCATCCGGTGCCGGATGCTCATGCCACGTACGGGGGCGTGGCGCCGTCCAAGCGTACTCACCCTCCGGGGGCGAGATTCTCCTGATGAATCGCCAGGCGTCAACGATATTGCGGAATATGTGAGAACGTCAGTTCCCAAGATCAGGGCCGATGGGAGGTGGCGCGTGCGCCGTGGACACAATTTGGGAGCGGTCGGCGAGTTCAACCAGGCCGTCATCCTCGACCTCAACCGCCGCGCGCCAGACGGCCTGAGCCGGGTCGAGGTCGCGCAGGCCAGCGGCCTCTCCGCGCAGACGGCATCGAACATCACGCGCCGCCTCATCGACGGTGGCCTCGTGCGCGAGGGCGAACGCCTCATCACGGGACCTGGAAAGCCGCGCACGCTGCTCCGCCTCAACGCGTCGAGCCGGTACACCGTGGGCGTGCACCTCGACCCGACCGTCATCACCTACGCCCTCCTCGATCTCGCGGGCTCGGTCGTCGCAGATCACCGCGCACGCACGCCGACGGCACCGGACCCCGCGGGCGTCATCGCCGACATGGCGCACGAGATCTCGGCGATCCTCGAACGCCAGTCGATCCCCCGCGAGCAGGTGCTCGGCGTCGGCATCGCGGCCCCGGGCCCCCTCGACGCCTCCCGCGGCAACGTCCTCGACCCGCCGATGCTCGACGGCTGGGACGTCGTGCCGCTGCGGGATGCGCTCAGCCAGGCGACCGGCTTCCCGGTTGTCCTCGAGAAGGACGTCACGGCGGCCGCGATCGCGGAGCTGTGGGTCGATTCGGGCCCGCGGCGAGACAACTTCGCGTTCTTCTACTACGGCACGGGCATCGGCATCGGGCTCGTCATCAACCACGAGGTGCTGCGCGGCGCGAGCGACAACGCGGGCGACATGGGGCACATCATGGTGCAGGCGGATGGCCCCGTCTGCTCGTGCGGGAGGCGCGGCTGCGTCGGCGACCTGGTCGTCCCGCACCGCATCGTGCAGCGGGCGCTCGCCGCCGGCCTCATCGCGTCGGACTCCCCCGTCGACCGCGCCGACTTCGACGACGTCGATCGACTCTTCACGGAGTTCACGGCGCTCGCCATGCGGCACGACCCCGTCTCGCGCGAGATCGTCACGGGGGTCGCCACGCAGATCTCGCGAGCCATCGTCTCCATCGTGAACCTCCTCGACGTCGACACGATCGTGTTCGGCGGCCCGTTCTGGCGCCGCATCGAGCCGGCCCTCCTCGGCGCCATCCGCTTCGGCTACTCGGCGGCGCTCCCCCAGATCGTCAAGGCAGCAGGGTCGAAGTACTTCCTGACGCAGAAGCCGTCGTGGAACGAGACGAACGTCATGCCGCACCACACGTTCAACTGGGAGGGTATCGACGGCTCGCAGGTGTTCACGCATTTCCCGCCCGTCGCCACCTACAACTCCGTCCTCTCGCAGGAGGAGCTGCACAAGGCGCAGCGCGACTACAAGGAGAAGGGCGAAGCGAACTCGTCGCTCGTGCCGTTCGGCTACGGCAACGGCGGCGGCGGCCCGACGCGCGAGATGGTCGCGGCGGCCGAGCGCACGCGCAACCTCGAGGGCTCCCCGACCGTCGAGATGACCAACCCGCAGGCGTTCTTCGAGCAGGCCGAGGCCGAGCTCGCGCAGCCGCCGGTGTGGTCAGGCGAGATCTACCTCGAGTTCCACCGCGGCACGTACACGTCGCAGGCACGCACGAAGCGCGGCAACCGCCGCAGCGAGCACCTGCTGCGCGAGGCGGAGCTGTGGGCGACCGCCGCCACCATCCGCACGGGCACGGCCTACCCCTACGCCGAGCTCGAGTCGGCCTGGCAGACGGTGCTGCTGCAGCAGTTCCACGACATCCTGCCCGGCTCCTCCATCGCCTGGGTGCACCAGGTCGCGGAGGAGCACTACGAGCGGGTCGCGGGTGAGCTCGAGACGCTCATCGCCTCGGCGCTCGGCTCGCTGACGGGCGAGGGCGACACGGCGCTGCTCGCGAACGCCGGACCGTACGCCGTGGACGGCGTGCCCGCGCTCGGTGGTGGCGCATCCGGTGCGAGCTCGACTGCCGACACCTCTCCAGTGACGCTCACGCGGTCCGGCGACGACCTGGTGCTCGACAACTCGCTCGTGCGGGTCACGATCGACGCCGACGGGCTCGTCTCATCGCTCTTCGACGTCGCCGCCGACCGCGAGCTGGTTCCGGCCGGCGAGCGCGCTGCCGAGCTGTGGGTCTACCGCGATACGCCCGCGCAGTGGGATGCGTGGGACATCGACGTGCACTACCAGCGCCACGGCCGGCCGATCCGCTCGGTCGACTCGATCGAGGTCGTCTCGGAGAGCACCGACCGGGTCGTCGTCAAGGTGTCGCGTTCGGACGGAGCGAGCACGTTCGTGCAGGAGCTGTCGCTGAGCGCGGGGCGCCCGACGCTCGACCTGACGACGGACGTCGACTGGCACGAGCGGCAGAAGCTGCTGAAGCTGGCGTTCCCGCTGGACGTGCACGCGGAGCGGTCGTCGTCGGAGATCCAGTTCGGGCACGTGAACCGGCCGATCCATCGCAACACGTCGTGGGATGTGGCGCGGTTCGAGACGAGCGCGCACCGTTGGGTGCACGTCGGCGAGACCGGCTACGGCGTCGCCGTCGCGAACGATTCGACGTACGGGCACGATGTGACGCGCACGACCCGGGATGGTGGTGGCACGACAACCCTCGTGCGGGAATCGCTGCTGCGGGCGCCCACGTTCCCGGACCCGCACGCCGATCAGGGACGGCATGTGCTGCGCACCTCGGTGCGCGTGGGCGCGGATGTGCTGGATGCGGCCGCTGAGGGCTACCGGCTGAACGTCGGCCCGCGCCCGGTGACGGGTTCGGCGCCGATCGAGCCGCTGCTCACGGTCGACAACCCCGCGGTTGTCGTCGAGGCCGTGAAGCTGGCGGAGGACAGGAGCGGCGACGTGGTCGTCCGCTTCTATGAGGCTCGCGGTGCGAAGGCTCGGGCGGTCGTGACGCCCGGGTTCGCGTTCGAGTCGGTCGCTGAGACCGACCTGCTCGAGCGTGACGTCGACCAGACGGCGATCGTGGATGCTGAGGGCGCGCTCGCGCTGTCCGTGCGCCCGTTCCAGCTGGTCACGCTGCGCTTCCGTGGGGTGTCAGCGCTGCGCTGACATCTGGGGAGACCGGGCGGCGCAGACTGCGCTGCCCGCCCGGTCCGACGCTGTGGCGAACCGCGCCTCCCGCTCCTGGGTGCAGGTTCGCCACAGCTTTTTCACGCCGCGCCCCGGGATCTCACGGGGGCGGCGTGAGACGGTGAGCGGAGCGCGCATCCCCCGAGGCGCGCAGGAATGAGCGATGATGCCCACCTTCACGAACCTCCATCACGTCGCGGTCACCGTGCGCGACCTCCAAGCGAGCGTCGCCTTCTACGAGCAGGTGTTCGGCTTCGAGCCAGCGACCGAGATCGACGATGCGACCCTGCACCGCAAGCTGTTCGCGCTGCCCGGCGGCACGAACCTTGGCCTGACACAGCACGATCGCGGCGACGACGCCGGGTTCTCCCCCTTCTCTCCGGGGCTCGACCACCTCGGGTTCGAGGTAGAGAACCAGGATGAGCTCGAGGCCTGGGCGCAGCACCTGACCGCGGGCGGCATCGAGCACGGCGGCATCGTCGAGGCTCCGTACGGCTACGCGCTGAGCTTCAAGGACCCCGACCAGATCGCGCTGGAGTTCTTCGTCTCGAAGTGAGGCCCGCGTCCTCCCGCGGAGTTGTGGCAGAGCGCTGGTCGCCGCGCTCGGAACCGCACCACGCCACAACGCTGCGCCCCTGAAGCGAGCCGGGACCAGCGGCTGCGCGGGCTACACCGGCAGCAGCACCGACAGCGTGAAGCTCCACACGCAGATGAAGGCGAGCATCCCGAGGCTGTAGCCGATGGACGTGCGCAGTATCTCGCCCTCCCGCCCTGAGAGCCCGACGGCACCGGCCGCGATCGCGATGGACTGCGGTGAGATGACCTTCGCGGTCGTGCCGCCCGCCGTGTTCGCGGCGACAAGCAGTTCGGGCGAGACGCCGATGCGTCCCGCCGTCGCGACCTGCAGGGGCCCGAAGAGGGTGTTGTTGTTGACGACGGACCCCGTGAGGAACACGCCGAGCCACCCGATGATGGGTGCGAGAAGCGGGAAGACGGGGCCGACGGCGGCGAGGGCGCTGCCGATGCTGGCCGACCCGCCGGAGTAGTTGGCGATGTTCGCGAGCACGAGGATGAGCGCGATCAGGACGAGCGCCTGCCAGAGCTCGCGGAAGGTTGCGACGAGCTCGTGCCAGAGGTCGGCTGCCCTGAGGCTCGGCGTCGTGAGGAACGACACGATGACGGCGAGCAGGATGGCGGTGCCGGTGGCGCTGATGGGCGCGAAGTCCCAGGTGCTGGCGACGGGGTCGCCGCTCGGGAGAGCGATGTGGCCGGTGAGTCCCGGGATGGGGAACTTGATGACCGCGGCGGCGAGGGGACCGTCGGCGCCGAAGAGCTGCTTGAAGGCGGGGATGCTCCACACCAGGATGAGGGCGGTGAGGATGTAGAAGGGGCTCCAGGCGACGGCGATCTCGCGGACGCTGTGTCGCTCGACGGCGGGTGCCGCTTCCCCGCTCTCGCGGAAGATGCGCTTCGGCTGCCACACCCGGCCGAAGGCGAAGAGGGCGAGCATGGCGGCGAGGCCGGAGCCGAGGTCGGCCAGCTCAGGGCCGAGGAACCAGAGGACGCTGGCCTGCACCCCGCTGAAGACGACGCTGACCAGGAGGGTCGCCGGCCAGGTCTCGCGGAGTCCGCGCCATCCGTCGAGGATGATGACGAGCAGGAACGGGACGAGGAACGTGAGGGGCTGCAGGAGCAGCATCATGGTGCGGGACATCTCGAGCACTTCGACGCCAGCGACCTGCGCGCCCACGATGACCGGGATGCCGATGGCCCCGTAGGCGCCGGCGGCGACGTTCGCGACGAGCGACAGCATGGCGGCTTTCACGGGCTTGAAGCCGAGCTGCACGAGCAGGGCGGCACAGATCGCGATGGGCACGCCGAAGCCTGCCGCGCCTTCGAGGAACGCGCCGAAGGCGAAGCTGATGAGCAGCACCTGGATGCGCTGGTCGGGTGAGATGCCGGAGATGGATGCGCGGATCACGTCGAAGCGTCCGCTGGCGACGGCGAGGCGGTAGAGCCACACGGCCATGACGATGATGTAGGCGATGGGCCAGATGGCGGTGAGGATGCCGAGGAGTCCGGACCCTGCGACGGCGGTGCCCGGCATCCCGAACGCGATCAGGGCGACGATGATCTCGGCGACGACGGCGATGCTGGCCGCGAGGATGCCCTTCATTTTGAGCGCCGTGAGGCAGATGAGGAAGATGGCGATGGGGATCACGGCGACCAGCGCCGACAGCCACGGGTTCCCGAACGGGTCGATGTCCTGCATCCACAGTTCTTTAGTGACCACGGGAGGCTCCGTTCGCTGCGGGGCGGAGCGCATCGGGGAGAGCGCGCTCAGCTCTGCTCGTCACAGTAGCGGGCGCGGGTGCCGGCATGCGAGCGTTTCTCTCCAACACTCGCTTAGTAACACTTCCCGCGAGAAGTGTTACTAAGCTCGGAGGATGATGACATCGGCAGGGAATCCATCTGAGCGGATGCTCGCCGTCCCCGCGGCCAGTTCATCGCTGCACAGTTGGCGACCCGCTGATCCCCGATTGTTCTCCCGCTCTGAGGTGAAGCGCCAGACCGGCACGTATTCGTCGGCGGTACCTGCACAGCTCTCGAACTGGTCACCGTCGCTCACCGGCGAGCTCGGCGCCGACCTCGAGGATGCGACGAGAGCTCTCAGCGACTTCGACCGCCGCCCCGCGCTGGTGCTGGGCACGGGAAGCGCAGCACTCGGGCCGATGTCGGCCATCCTGCTTCGGACGGAGAGCGCGTCCAGCTCGCAGATCGAGAACCTCACCGTGAGCGCCAAGCAGCTCGCGCTGGCTGAGATCGGGGCCGGTTCCTCCTCGAACTCGCGAACGGTCATCGGCAACGTTCGTGCAATGGAAGCCGCAGTCGCGCTGACGGAGCGTCTGTCCGTCTCGGCCATCCTGTCCATGCACCGTGAGCTGCTCGCGCACCAGCCAGGCATGGAAGAGCATGCCGGTCAGCTCCGCGGGGAACTCGTCTGGATCGGGAAGGGGAATGCGGGTCCACGCGATGCCGACTTCGTCGCCCCCCAACCCGACATCATCACCTCGGCGCTCGCCGATCTGCTAGCGTTCGCGGATCGCGTGGACCTGCCGGCCATGCTGCAGATCGCTGTCGCGCACGCGCAGTTCGAGACGATCCATCCGTTCATTGATGGGAACGGACGAACGGGACGTGCCCTCGTGCAGATCATGCTGCGCGCCAGCGGCATCGCCTCGCACACCACCGTGCCGCTTTCCGCAGGGCTGCTGACCGACCTCGATCGCTACTTCGATGCCCTCGGTGCATTCAGGGCCGGGGACGCCGAGCCGATCGTGCGTACCTTCGCGGGGGCCGCGAGGTTCGCGGCAGCAGCAGGTGGGGACCTCGTGGATGCGCTGCGGTCGGCACTCGACGAATCACGCGAGCTCCTCGCGGGCGTGCGCCCCCAGGCGACCGGGCTGCGGCTGCTGCCGTTGCTCATCGGTCAGCCCATCGTCGATTCGGCCTTCGTGCAGCGTGCCCTCGCCGTCGATGTCGTGACCGCGAATCGCGCGCTGTCTCTGCTGACGGAACGCGGCGTCATCACGGAGCAGACCGGCAGGCGCCGAGGGAAGGTGTGGCAGCACTCGGGGATCCTCGAAGCCCTGGAGGACTTCACGGCGGACGTCCGACGCGCCCGTCGGTGATCTCCGCGCTGCATTCACCGGTTCTGTTGACGCGGCTGCGGGAGACTGCTCGCATGACGCGCATCGTGCCGGTTCTCGGCGACATCACTCTGCAGGAGGTCGACGCGGTGGTGAACGCCGCCAACAACGGCATGCGCGGAGGTGGCGGCGTCGACGGAGCCATCCACCGCGCGGGCGGGCCCGCCGTGCTGCGCGACTGCATCGCCCGCTTCCCCGACGGCCTCGCCACGGGGGACGCCGGATACACGACGGCTGGCGACCTGCCGGCCCGGTGGGTCATCCACACGGTTGGGCCTGACTACGGTTCGGGCCAGCGCGACCGGTCGCTGCTCACCTCGTGCTACCGGCGCTCGCTCGAGGTCGCCGACGAGTTGGGCGCGACGACGCTCGCGTTCCCGCTCATCAGCGCTGGCATCTACGCGTGGCCGCTCGACGACGCGATCGCCGCGGCCGTCGACACCATCGCCGAATCGGGAACCCGCGTCGATGAGGTACGCCTCGTGGCACGCGACCCGCAGATCTTCGCGAATGTCGAGCGCGCGCTCAGCGCTCGAGGCCTCGGCGCCTGAGTCCCGCCAGCCCGCCGACCTAGAACTCGACCGCCTGCGCCATCCGCTCCCCTGCGACCTCGACCCAGTGCAGGGTCTCCTCCATGGCGCGTTGCCCCGAGCCGGCGAGCTCCGACAGCGACAGGATACTGACCCCGGCGAGCGCCAGGGTCTCGCGCTGCTCCGCGTCGAGCCCGACCCGCCCTGCGATCACTCCGAAGCGCGCGCCCTCCTCTTCCGCGAGCGCGCGGACGAGCGACGGCACCTTGCCCGCCTCGGACTGCGCGTCGAAGCTGCCCTCCCCCGTGATGACGAGGTCCGCGCCGCGCACCAGTGAAGGCAGACCGATCGCGTCAGCGACGGCGACGGCCCCCGCCGAGATCTCGCCGCCGATGGCGAGCACCCCGAACCCCGTCCCGCCGGCCGCTCCAGCACCCGGCCGAGCCGTGAGCGCGGCCACATCCCCGCTTGTCTCCGGCGCCCCGCCGAGCACCTCGGCAAGACGAGCGAGCCCCGCCTCGAGCGTCGGCACGTCATCGGCGGATGCGCCCTTCTGCGGTCCGAAGACGGACGCTGCCCCCAGCTCGCCGAACAGCGGATTCACGACGTCCGTCAGCGCGACGACGCCGTCGACGGGGAGCGGCGCGAGGCCGGACACGTCCAGCGTCTCGAGCGCGTGCAGCCCGCCGTTTCCCGGAGGGATGACCGCCCCGGCACCATCGAGCAGTCGAACGCCGAGCCCCGCGAGGAGGCCAGCCCCGCCGTCCGTCGACGCGCTGCTGCCCAGCCCGACCAGCACGCGCCTCGCGCCGTGCTCGGTCGCGTACCGGATGGCCTGACCGAGCCCGACGGTCGACGCGCGGAAGCAGGAGTCCCGGTCGACCCGCTCGAGGAGGGCGATCCCGCTCGTCTCGGCGAGCTCGACCACCCACGTGCCGTCGGGCAGCTCGACGAGCGCAGCATCCACCGGGTCGCCGAGCGGCCCCTCGACCGGCACGACGACAACTCGCGCCCCAGGCACCGAACCTGCGATCGCAGCCGTCGTGCCCTCACCCCCGTCAGCCATCGGCACCTCGACGCACTCGTCATCCGGCCTCGCGCGCTGCCAACCACGCCTGATCGCCGCGGCGACCTCCGCCGCCGAAGCGGTGCCCTTGAACGAGTCCGGTGCGATGACGATTCGACGCTGCATGCCGCCAATCTACCGAGGAGCCCAGCGCGAGGAAAGCGTTTCCCACTAGGCTCCTTCTCGTCAGAGTGGCGCGCAACGCTGCACGCCGGGGAGGAGACCCGTGAGTCGGCACGGAAATCACGTCACGCTCGGGGAGGTCGCGCAGGCTGCGGGCGTCTCCATCGCCACGGCCTCGCGCGCCATCAACGGCAGCGCTGGCAGGCGCGTGAACGAGGAGATCCGCAAGCGCGTCCAGGAGACCGCGGATCGACTCGGCTACTCACCGAACCTCAGCGCGCAGGCCGTCGCACGCGGTGCTTCCTCGACCATCGCCGTCGTCGTCAGCGACATCGCCGACCCCTACTTCAGCGCCATCGCCGCAGGCGTCATGCGCGGAGCTGAGGAAGCGAACCTCATCGTGACGATCGCCGCGGCCGAGCGCAGCGTCACGAATGAACTCGAGATCGTGCGAACTCTGCGCGGGCAGCGCCCCCGCGCCATCATCCTGACCGGCTCGCGTCGCATCGACGACCCCCAGCAGTCGGCGCTCGAAGAGCAGCTGCTCGCCTACGCGGCTTCCGGCGGGAGGGTCGTGCTGGTCGCCCAGGCTCCGTCGCCGTTCGACGTCGTCGAGCTTCGCAACCGGGCAGGCGCGCAGGAACTCGCCCGCCAGCTCGTCGGGCAGGGCGGACGCGAGTTCGGGATCATCACGGGCCCGCTCGACCTGCTCACGAACCGCGACCGCGTGGATGGGTTCCGTGCGGGCCTCGACGAGGCGGACCTCAGCGTCGACGACGACGCCGTCATCTCGGCGGCCTTCACGCGCGATGGCGGCTACGAGGCCCTTCGCACGCTCCTCTCCCGGTTTCCGGACACCGACACGATCTTCGCGACCAGCGATCTCATGGCCACCGGCGTCCTCACCGCGCTCCGGGACCTCGGCCGGGAACCGGGTCGGGATGTGTCGGTCGCGGGCTTCGACGACATCGCGCTCGTCCGCGACGTCACGCCCCCGCTGACCACCGTCGTCGCGCCGTTGAGCGACATGGGCTATCGCGCGGTTCGGCTCGCTCTCGCCGAACGCGGTGAGGACGGGCCGGTCGTGCTCCCCGTCAACACGGGCGTCGTCATCCGGGAGAGCACGCCGCGGCGCAGCTGACGGCAGCATGCTCCGACGTTCGATCTTGTTCGTTCTGCTTGTCTCGGTAAGCGCTTTCCAATACGCTGATCAGAGCCTCAACGCCGAGGCTCAGACGAGAGGATGAATATGACCACGGACAAGCTCGGGATCATCGTCAATGGCGCGACGGGGCGCATGGGCTACCGCCAGCACCTCGTCCGCTCGCTGCTGGCGCTTCGCGACGAAGGCGGCATCCCGCTCTCGGACGGGACACGCCGCCCGATCGAGCTCTACCTGGTTGCCCGCAACGAGGAACGACTTCGCGAGCTGGCAGCGAAGCACGGCATCGAGAAGTACACGACCGACCTCGACGTGGCGCTCGCCGACGACGACTTCCCCGTCTACTTCGACGCCCTCATCACCCGCCTGCGGGTGCCCGCGATCCGCAAGGCCATCGCGGCCGGCAAGGCCATCTACACCGAGAAGCCGACCGCCGAGAGCTACGCGGATGCGCTGGCGCTCGCCGAGGAGGCCGAAGCCGCTGGCATCAAGAACGGCGTGGTGCACGACAAGCTCTACCTGCCGGGCCTCCTGAAGCTGCGCCGCCTCATCGAGAGCGGCTTCTTCGGCGAGATCCTCTCGGTGCGCGGCGAATTCGGCTACTGGGTCTTCGAGGGCGACTGGCAGCCGTCGCAGCGCCCGAGCTGGAACTACCGCTCCGAAGACGGCGGCGGGATCGTCGTCGACATGTTCCCGCATTGGAACTACGTCATCGAGAACCTCTTCGGTGAGATCTCGTCCGTCTACGCAGAGACGCGCACGCACATCCCGGAGCGCGTCGACGAGTCAGGAAAGCGCTACACGGCCACCGCCGATGACGCCGCCTACGCGATCTTCGACCTCGCCGACGGCCCGATCGTGCAGTTCAACTCGAGCTGGACGGTGCGCGTCAACCGTGACGAGCTCGTCGAGATCCACGTCGACGGCACGCACGGCAGCGCCGTCGTCGGCCTGTTCGGCGCGAAGGTGCAGCCGCGGAATGTGACGCCGAAGCCCACCTGGAACCCCGATCTGCGCGATGAGCACGACTACTCAGCCGATTGGATCGAGGTGCCGCAGAACGATGCCGTCGACAACGGCTTCAAGCTGCAGTGGATCGAGTTCCTCCGCTACGTGCTCGACGACGGCACGCACGACTACGACTTCCGCTCAGGCGCCAAGGGCATGCTGCTCGCCGAGGCCACTCTCGAGTCGAACGCCTCGGGCCGCCGGGTGTCGCTGGCTGATCAGGGTGGCGCAAAGTGACCACGACGCAGCTGATCGACGGGATGCGCCAAGCGACCGGCACCCGCCTCGCACTGCTGTCCCCCGAAGGCTCCGCGTCACGCGTCGGGTTGCTCGAGGCACCGGAGTTCCAGCGACCTGTGGGTCCGCTCCGCTCGCGCGAGCTCTATGCGGCGGCACACGTCATCCCGCGGGTGACGGCGGACAACGTGCCGGGCGCGCCGGCCGACATCGACTGGGATGCGACGCTCGGCTACCGCAGGCAGCTGTGGTCGTGGGGGCTCGGCGTCGCGGACGCCATGGACACGGCGCAGCGCAACATGGGTCTCGACGCCGCCGCGACGCGCGAGCTCATCGCCCGAAGCGCAGCGGCAGCGAACGAGGCCGGTGGCAGCGTCGCCGTCGGCGTCAACACGGATTCCCGCACCGAGGAGGTGCTGACGCTCGACGAGATCGAGCGCGCGTACCTGGAGCAGCTGGAGTTCGCGGAGGCACAGGGCGCGCTTCCCGTCATCATGGCGAGCCGGCACCTCGCACGCGCGGCGCAATCCCCCGCCGATTACCTCCGCGTCTACAACCGCGTGCTCGGAGCAGTCTCGTCGAAGGCGGTGCTGCACTGGCTCGGCACCGCCTTCGACCCGTCCCTGCGCGGCTACTTCGGGGCCGACGCCTGGCAGCAGGCGTCCGACACTGTCATCGCCCTCATCGAGGAGCACGCCGACAAGGTCAGCGGCATCAAGATGAGCCTGCTGGACGCTGACGCCGAACGGGCCGTGCGCGCCCGGCTGCCTGAGGGCGTCACGATGTTCACCGGCGACGACTTCAACTACGTCGAGCTCATCGAGGACGACGCCAGGGGCATCCACTCGGACGCCCTTCTCGGGGCCTTCAGCGTGCTCGCGCCGAACGCCTCCGCCGCCGTGCAGGCGCTCGACGCGGGTGACCCCGCGGAGTTCCGGCGCATCCTCGAGCCCACCCAGGAGCTCTCGCGTCAGGTGTTCGCGGCACCCACGTTCTACTACAAGACGGGCGTCGCGTTCCTGAGCTGGCTCAACGGGCATCAGGATGCGTTCCAGATGGTGGGCGGCCTGCACGCGGCCCGCAGCCTCCCGCACCTCTCCCGCATCGTGGAACTCGCGAACGCGTCCGGGGCTCTCGAACGCCCCGAGCTCGCCGCCGACCGCTGGCACTCGATGCTGCGCCTCAACGGAGTCGACGCGTGAGCCCGCATCCACGCCTGTCGATCAACCAGGCCACCATCAAGCACGCCTCGCTCCGCGACGCCATCGATGCGACCGTCCGCCAGGGCGTGCAGAGCATCGGGCTCTGGCGTGAGCCGGTCGCCGAGGCCGGCCTCGCCGAGTCGGCGCGCATGCTCGCCGACTCGGGGCTGCGCTTCTCGAGCCACTGCCGCGGGGGGTTCGCGACGATGACGGAGGGCCCCGAGCGACGAGCAGCGCTCGACGACAACCGCCGGGCCATCGACGAGACGGCGACCCTCGCGGCCGCCGGCGCCGAAGGGTCATCGGCGTCGCTCATCATCGTCGCGGGCGGCATCCCCGAGGGCAGCCGCGACCTCGCCGGCGCCCGAGGCCGCCTCGAGGAAGCCATCGCCGAGCTGGCCCCCGAGGCGCACGCCGCCGGTGTGACGCTCGTGCTCGAGCCGCTGCACCCGATGTACACGTCCGACCGCGCGGTGCTCTCGACGCTCAAGCAGGCGCTCGACCTCGCCGACCGCGTCGGCAGTCCCGCTGTCGGCGTGGTCATCGATTCCTTCCACGTCTGGTGGGATCCGGAGGCCGAGGAGCAGATCGCGCGCGCCGGTCGCGCCGGGCGCATCGCGTCCTACCAGGTGTGCGACTGGGCGACGCCTCTGCCCGCTGACGTGCTGCTGAGCCGGCACCTCCCGGGTGCGGGCGTGATCGACTTCGCGCAGCTCACGGCGTGGGTGAACGCTGCCGGCTACAGCGGCGACGTGGAGGTCGAGGTCTTCAACGCCGAGCTGTGGGCGAAGGGCTACGACGAGGCCGTCTCAGACACGGTGGCAGCGTTCGACGCGCACGTCGGCACCCACCTCGCTGTGCCCGTCCACGGCTGAACCGCCACACCGCGAGACCGCAGAGCGCCTGCCCCAACCGGGGCAGGCGCTCTGCTGTGTCCGTTCCGATCTGCTTCTCTGCGTCCTGACCGCTCGTGCCGCCGCAATCGAGTCGGGCGAGAGACTCCTCGCGCGCGAAGAGGCCCGCCCACTGTGGGGTGAGCGGGCCTGGCGCGTGGCTGCCGCCGGTTCGGGGGCTGTCAGTCACCACCCATGGGGCTGCCGAGCAGCTCCCGGATGCGGCCGGCGACCTTGTGGAACCGCGGGTCCTCGAGGGTCGGCTCGTACTCGCGCTCGCGAGGAAGATCGACGTCGAACTCCTGGATGATCGTGCCGGGACGCGGCCCCATGAGGACGACCCTGCTCGCGAGGTAGACCGCCTCAGGCACGGAGTGCGTGACGAGGAGCACGGTCAGGTCGGTCTGCGCCCAGAGGCGCTGGAGCTCGACGTTGAGGTGCTCCCTCGTGAGCGCATCCAACGCTCCGAAGGGCTCGTCCATGAGGAGCACATCGGGGTCATGCAGCAGAGCGCGGCAGAGCGAGACACGCTGCTGCATGCCGCCGGATAGCTCGTGCGGGAGCGCTTTGGCGAAGTCGGAGAGGCTCGTGAGCTCCAGGAGCTCGTCGCAGCGCTTGGACGCCGCGGCCTTGTCGAGGTTTCGCATCTCGGCCTGCAGCATGATGTTGCCGCGCACGTCGCGCCACGGCAGCAGCGCCGGGCGCTGGAACACGAATCCGACGTCCTGTCTCGGCGAGGTGACGCGGGAGCCGCGAAGCTCGATGGTGCCCTCGGTCGGGATCGTGAGCCCGGCGACGGCTCGGAGGAGCGTCGACTTGCCGCATCCGGATGGCCCGACGATGGAGACGAACTCGCCCTTGCGGACGTGCAGGTCGACGTCGCGGAGCGCCTGCACGCTGCGGCGCTTCGTCTCGAAGCGGATGCCGACGTCGTCGATGCCGAGGAGGTAGTCCTGGCTGCCGCCCGTCGAGGCGGGGGCGGTGCGCTCGTTGATCGTCATGCTCATTCTGCCGCTCCGCTTGGCTCGAAGCTGGCGTCGAAGTACTCCTCGACAGGCTTGGCCTCGTCGATGAGCCCCGCGGTGGAGAGGACGTCGATGGTCGCCTCCCAGTCGGCGGTCGTGTTGACGCCGGGGGCGTTGCCGTCGCTCTCTGGCGAGGTGAGCAGCGGGATGGTGTTGTTCCACTGCTCGATGAGCACCTCGGCGGCGGGCATCTGCGGGTCCTTGCCATCCATCGCGGCGACCGCGTCTTCTGGGGCCTCAGTGGCGGCCGCGTACGCCTCGGACGTGGCCGCGACCATGTTCTCGACGAGATCGGGGTCGCTCTCGATGAGGTCGGTGTTGGCGATGAGGCCGTTGCTGAAGAAGTTCAGGCCGACATCGGAGTACTTGAGGTAGGTGACATCCTTGCCGCTCTGGGCCGCGATGGTCGGGCCCTGGTCGTGCGCGAAGCCGATGAGGCCGTCGACCTGCTCGTTGATCATGGCCGCCATCTTCCCGGCGGCGTCGAGGTTCTGCTGCGTGACGTCGCCTTCTTCAAGGCCGGCGGCTTCGAGGAAGAGCGGGAAGGTCGTCGTCGGCGCGTCACCGGCCGAGGTCGCGATCGTCTCCCCCTTGAGGTCGGCCGGCGTCGTGATCCCGGAGTCGGTGAACACCTGCACTGCGGACGGGGTGGTCTGGAGGAAGACGCCGACGCTGCGGATGCTCACGCCCTTGTCGATGTTCGCGAGCACGGCGGGTGTGTCGGCCCAGCCGAAGTCGACCTGCCCCTGGCCGACGGCCTGTGCCGTCTTCGTCGACCCTTGACCTGCCTGGATCGTGAGGTTGATGCCGTGCTCTTCGAAGATGCCCTGCTCGACCCCGTAGTAGAACGGCGCGTGCTCGCCGTACGGGTACCAGTTGAGCATGAGGGTCACGTCGGTGAGGCCACCTTCGCCTCCTGCGTCACCTCCTCCGGCCGCGGGCTCGGTGGATGCGTTGCCCGAGCAGGCGGTCAGCAGCAAGGCGCTGGCGGCGACGGCGGCGACGAGCCCGGTGCGGATTGTCTTCTTTGACATGAGGGGCCTTTCGTAGTTCGGTACGGGGTCTTGGGTGGGTGGACGCTGAAGCGCGGGGCGCGGGTCAGCTCTCGAGGTTGCGGCGTGAGGCGTGCCAGGGCACCAGGAAGCGCTCGGCGACGAGGATGACGGCGAAGAGCAGTATGCCGAGCAGCGACATGATGATGAGGGCTGCGAAGAGCATGGCCGTGTCGACGTTGCCGTTTGCCTGCAGGATGACGTAGCCGAGGCCCGCGTTGGCGCCGACGAACTCGCCGACCACGGCACCGGTGACGGCGAGGGTCGCGGCGACCTTCATCCCGGAGAGCAGTTCCGGGAGGGCGGCCGGGAAGCGCACCTTCACGAAGGTCTTCCACCGCGAGGCGCCCATGGTGCTCGTGAGTTCCAGGATCTCCGGGTCGATCGTACGGAGCCCGCTGATGCCGGCGATCACGATGGGGAAGAACGCCATGAGCACGGCGACGAGGATCTTGGGCTCCGGTCCGAACCCCATCCACACGATGAAGAGCGGGGCGATGGCGATCTTGGGGATGACCTGCGCGAAGAGGATGAGCGGGTAGAAGGTGCGCTCGAGGGTGCGCGAGTAGACCATGATGACGGCCACGGCGATGCCGAGGACCACGGAGAGTGCGAAGCCGATGACGGTCTCGACCGTGGTCACCCACGTGTTGTCCCAGAGGTACTGCGGGTTGTCGGTGAACGCCGCGAGCGTGTCGGCCGGCGAGGGCAGGATGTAGGAGGCGACGGTTCCGGTCTCGGTCACGGCCCACCAGGCCGCGAAGGCGACGATCAGGAAGATGGCCGGGTAGGTGTAGCCGGAGAGCCCCTTGGCGATGGAGCGTCGTCTGACGGGAGGGGGCGTCTGCACGTCACTCGGCGAGCCGATGACCGGGGTGTTGGTGGTAGAGCTCGTCATGCGGAGCTCCTTACAGCGTTGTAAGAGTTGGATTCGGGTGAGGGAGCGACTGGCGGTAACCGCTTTCCCGATGGCTCAAACATAACGCGTAATGATCCGCGAGACAACCGTCAGTGATGCAGGGAGCGCTTTCCGTGGCGGTGGGCCCCGGGGTTCCCGAACGCATCCGCGTGGCGCGGGTCTTCCCAGCCACCACCCGAGCGCGGTTCGTAGCCTCGATGGCATGAGCGCTTACGACTACCTGATCATCGGCGGCGGAATGGTGGCGGATGCGGCGGCCCGCGGCATCCGGGAACGAGACGAGGCGGGGACCATCGGCATCCTCAGCGCCGACGTCGACGAACCCTACGCGCGGCCCGCGCTGTCGAAGAAGCTCTGGGTCGACCCCGACTTCACCTGGGACCAGACGCCGCTCGGCACGAGCGAGGCGACAGGCGCGGAGATCACGCTCGGGACCCTCGTGACCGGCATCGATCGTGCAGCGAAGACGGTGACGACGGGCGGCGGTGAGACCATCACCTACGGAAGGCTGCTGATCGCGACCGGTTCGAAGCCCGTCGAGGTGGCCGCACCCGAGAGCGACCGCATCTTCTTCTTCCGCTCGGCGAGCGACTACCGACGCCTCCGCGCGCTGGCGGCCCATGGCTCGCACGCCATCGTCGTCGGCGGGGGCTACATCGGCACCGAGATGGCCGCCGCCCTCGCCCAGAACGACGTCGAGGTCGACCTGGTGTTCCCCGACGACGTGCTCGGCGCGTCGACCTTCCCGCCCGCCCTCGCGTCGCGATTCCAGGAGCTCTACGTCGAGCACGGCGTCGGCCTCATCCCGGGCCGCCGCGTCGAGACGGTGCGCGACGAGGTGCGCGCCGACTTCGAGGTGGCCGCGGATGCGCACACGCTCGAGGATGCTTCCGCGCAGGCCGCGGACGGGGTCGCGGCGGAAGCCGCCGCCTCCGAGGTGCGAGCATCGCCGACCGCCACCACGGGTGTCACGGTCGTCTTCGACAACGGCGCTGAGACGGAGGCCGACTTCGTGGTGTTCGGGCTGGGTGTGACCCCCGTCGTCGACCTCGCGGAGGAGGCAGGCCTCGTCGTGGACGAGGGCGGCGTGGTCGTCGACGAGCAGCTGCGCACCAGCGACCCATTCATCTGGGCGGCCGGCGACATCGCCGTCTACCCCGACCCTGTGCTCGGGCAGACGCGCGTCGAGCACGTCGACAACGCCACCGAGATGGGCACCGCCGTAGGCCGCTCGATGGCAGGCGCCACTGACCCCTACTCGCACACCCCGTACTTCTACTCGATGGTCTTCGGCACGCGGTGGGAGGCGGTCGGCACGCTCGATCCCGACCTCGACGTGCTCGAGGCGGAACTGCCCGAAGCGGGCGAGTCCGACGCGAGCCGCGTCTTCTACTACCGCGACGACTCGGGTGCCCCGCTTGGCGTGCTGCTCTGGGACGTCGGCGAGGATGAGGCACTGCGCGACGCCGCGCGCGCGGTCATCGACGAGGGCGTGACGTCGACGGAAGCACTGCGCACGCGCATCCGCTGACCACCTGACGCACGGAGGCGGGGCGAGGTCACCAGTCGGCGACCCCGCCCCGCCTCGCGCGGTAGCAGACGTCGGTAACGTGGTCGGCAACCTCCCCGTCACCTGCCATCGACCTCGTGTCACCGGCCGGTTGCTCGCGAGTCATACGGTTCCCCGGGTCCCCCACATGCTCCCGGAGGTGCATTCCCCCATGCCACGCCACCACGTCAGGGCCCCGCTCGCGGCGCTGACCACCGCCTGCGTCGCGGCCGCCGTCCTCACGATGGCCCCCGCCGCGTCCGCCGCCGTCTCAGGCCGGCTGCCAGCGGCGCCCGTCTCGTCGCCCGCAGACGCGGGCCAGTCCGCCATCATCGTCACCGAGATCGTCGCGAACAACGTCGGCGATGACAACTTCGAGTACTTCGAAGTGCACAACACGTCGGCGGCCCCCGTCGACCTCGCGGCCGAGGGCTACTCGTTCGCGTACTCGTACGTCGACTCGGACGACCGGTCGCGAGACGTCCCCCTCAGCGTCGAGGAGCCGCTTGTCCTCGCGCCAGGCGAGACCGCCGTGCTCTGGCTCAGCTACACGAGCGCGAACGGGGCCGTCGACTCGTCGGCCCGCACCGTCGACGAGTTCCGCGACCACCACGGGGTGGATGCGGGCGTCCAGGTCGCGCGCGTGACCGGCCAGGCCGGCATGGCGAACGGTGGCGACCGCGGCATCCGCGTGCTCCGCGGCGAGGCGCTGACCTCGTGGTCGCACGCACCCAAGGACTCCATGGGCGAGGACCTCGCCGTGCACTTCCGGGTGCCTGAGGAAGCCTCGAAGCTGAGCCTCGACGTCTTCGGGCAGCAGGCCGAGCGCTCCCCCGGCGTGGTCGTGCCGGAAGCGCTCCAGCCCGGCGCGCCCGAGGACGGCGAGGAGGAACCCGCCGAGCCGGAACCCACCGAGCCGACACCCACGGAGCCGACGCCCACGCTCCCACCAGAACCGGGCTTCGACCCGCAGCCGGACGCGAGCGTCGTGACGTCGCCGCTGCAGATCACCGAGCTGCTCCCCGACTCGAGCAACGTCGGCACGGGCGACGGCTACGAGTTCATCGAGGTGTACAACGCGTCGAGCGAGGCGATCGGCTTCGGCGACTATGCCCTCACCTACCTGTACCCGGACAGCGGCACGTCCGCGCTCTGGCCCGCGACCCCGGCGGAGGTCAGCATCCCCGCCGGCGAGACCCTCGTGCTGTGGGTGAAGAACGGCCAGAACGACGACCTCGGCGATGCCGAGTTCAACGCCACGTTCGGCACCGAGCTGACGCTCGGCGAGAACCTCGTCGAGGTCTTCTCCGGCGGCATGGCGAACAGCGGAGCCCGCGGCATGGAGATCGCCACCAACACGGGGCACACCGTCAACCAGGCGTTCTACAACGTGACCCCCGGCACCGATGACACGCAGGCGGATCAGGGCATCCGCTACACGACGTCGGCCGCGGACCTCACGAAGCAGGACCTGCTCGGCCTCGCCCCGGCGACCCCGGGCTCGGTGCAGGCCGACCAGGTGCCGGCCGGGCTCACGATCGTGCCGGCGGATGCGACGCCGCCCACCATCGAGGACCGCACCGCGGCCGAGATCGACCCGGCCGCCGACTTCGAGCTGCGCTTCGCGGCGAGCGACGAGACGCAGCTGCGCACCGTCGCCGTCGAGCTCCGCAACGACGTCGACGCGACCCCGGTGCAGCTGAACCTGACGGACGCGGGCGACGGCATGTTCACGACCTCGGTGAACGTCGCCGACCTGACGGGCAAGAGCTGGTACGAGTACACGGTCACGGTCTCGGACGGCACCAACCGTGTCGTCACGGAGCCGCGGCGGGTGCAGGTGGCCGGCGCGAGCTCGGCCCCCGTGCGGTTGAACGTCGACGAAGGCCAGTACGTGGGCGGCACCACGACGATCGCCGCCGCGGGTGACCAGTACCCGAGCCCGATCGAGCTGTCGATCGGCGGGCAGCGGCAGCAGACGTCGCCGTCGCTTGAGGGGGCTCCCGTCTTCGCCTTCGAGGCGACCGGGGTCGACTACTACTTCAAGAACGGCGTGCGAGTGGGCGACGACGTGCTCACGATCTTCGACCAGGGCATCTACGAGGGGTCGGAGACCATCGTCACGCCCGTGCCGCTCGAGTACACGAAGCTCGGCGACGAGCTCGTGGTGAGCATCTGGGCCGGCTCGAAGAAGGCGCCGGAAATCGACGAGGCCGAGAACAACGACGACTTCACGGTCTGGGACCTGCGCCTCGTGCTGCCCGACGGCCGCACCCTGCGCCCCATCGGCTACGACGACCCAGCTCTGCGCCTGGCCATGGGCGACAGCGCCGGGAAGTACGACTTCTACGACGCGCGCTTCGCCCTGCCGGACGACGCGTTCGCCGCGGCCTCGACGCAGTGGGACACGACGAGCACGGCGGATGGCCCGGTCGAGATCTCGGCGACCGACGGCACCGACGGCACCGACGGCACCGACAGCGTGACCAGGCAGGTGCTGGTCGACAACACCGCCCCCACCGTCTCCTCCGAGCTCCGCGACGGCGGCGAGTACCAGGGCGAGTTCGTCATCGACGCCCAGGTGAGCGACGCCGGGTCCGGGGTCCGCGAGGTCACCGCGACCCTCGACGGCGCGCCGATCGAGCTGCCGCACACCACCTCCTCGGTGACGCTGCCCGCGGGCGGCCACGAGGTCGAGGTGACGGCGACGGATGCGCTCGGCAACGCCGAGACGTGGCGCACCGGGTTCACGACCCCCGAGGAGCACCCCTCCTCGTCGTCGATCTGGCCAGCCGAGGGAGCCGAGGTCGAGGCGGGCGGCGTGGAGCTGCAGGCCAAGGTCGAGGACCCGACCGGTGACGCGCTCGACGTGACGTTCCTCGAGGGTCGCCGGGCGGACCTCGCTGATGGCGGCGTCACGACGGCAGCTGGAACCGTGAACGACGCGGCCAGCGTCGACCGCGACCCGACGAGCATCCCGACCGGGCAGTCCCTCGAGCAGCTCGCGAGCGTCGATGGCCTGACCGCCGAGGTGACCTCGAACGCCGAGTTCCCGTATCAGCTCTTCGACGTCGCGCTGCGGGACGGCGAGCAGGATGCGCAGGTGCGCGTCAGCTGGGACGGCACCGCGAACGCCGACGGCACCGTCATCCTCTCCGCCCTGCGAGTGGACGGGAGCGGCTGGGACGAGGTGACCCGGCACACCGCATCCGCCGACGACGAGAAGATCTCCCTCGAAGGCACCGTGGCTGCGGCCTCGTACGCCCGCGACGGGAGCGTGCAGGTGCTCGTGCAGCACTCGGAGGGCTTCGCCGGAGAGAACCTCAGCGACCGCACGACGCCCGTGACCCCCAACAACGAGGCGGACACGCCCCGCTCGGAGTACGACTTCACGCTCGCCTGGGAGTCGGACACGCAGTACTACAACGAGAACACGATGGAGGGCGAGCCGTACAAGCACCAGCAGGCGATGCACTCCTACCTGCTGGAGCAGCGCGAGGAGCTGAACCTGCAGTACCTGTTCCACACGGGCGACATCATCGACGACTACGACCAGCGCTACCAGTGGGAGAACGCCGACCCCGAGTACCAGCGCCTCGACGACGCCGGCCTGCCGTACGGCGTGCTGGCCGGGAACCACGACGTGGGCAACGACCTCGAGGACTACTCGTACTACGGCGAGTACTTCGGCGAGGAGCGCTTCGCGGGCAAACCCTGGTACGGCGGCTCCTACGAGGACAACCGCGGCCACTTCGACCTGGTGTCGGCTGGCGGCATCGACTTCCTCATGCTCTACACGGGATGGCTGCCGAACGACGACAGCATCGCGTGGATGAACGAGGTGCTCGCCGAGCACCCCGACCGGGTCGCGGTGATCGCGCAGCACGAGTTCATGCTGACGACCGGCGGTCTCGGTGAGATCCCCCAGCGCGTCATGGATGAGGTCGTCGCGCCGAACCCGAACGTCAAGATGGTCATCTCGGGGCACTACCACGACGCGTTCACGCGGGTCGACGAGTTCGACGACAACGGCGACGGAACCCCGGACCGCAAGGTGCACTCGATGCTCTTCGACTACCAGGGCCTGCCGGAGGGCGGCCTCGGCTTCCTGCGCCTCATGCACTTCGACAACGAGGGCGAGCGCATGATCGTGCGCACCTACTCGCCGTCGCTGGATGTGCACAACTCGGACGACCCGAGCCTCGCGGATGCGCCGCAGGAGTTCGAGCTTGCCTACGCGGACCTGGGGATCGAACCCGGCGAGCGGACGCTCGGCACGGATTCCTTCGCCGCGGAGATCCTCACGGGCGACGAGATCGCGTCGTTCCAGGACGTGGCGAGCGGCACCACCCTCACGGCCAGCTGGGCGGATGCGCCCCTCGGCGAGCTCGGCTGGTACGTGCGCACCGCGGACCCGTTCGGTGCGGTGAGCCTGTCGCGGGTGTCCGAGCTGACGGTCATCGAAGCGACGGGGCCCGGAGAGACGCCGGGGCCGAGCGAGCCCGGCGTGCCAGGTGAACCAGGTGAGACGTCTGCTCCGGGAGGCCCCTCCGAGACGGAGGGACCATCGGATCCTGAGCAGAGCGACTCCCCTGATGGCTCTGGTGAGGCTGACGGCACGGGTGAGGCGCACGGCCCGGATGCATCCGAAGCCGCTGGCGACGAGCTCGCTGCGACGGGCGCCGACGGATCGACGCTGGCCTGGGTCCTCGGGGCGCTCGCGCTCCTCGCAGGAGGCGCCGCACTCACGCTCATCCGGCGAGGTCGCGCAGGCAACACCTAGCAGACAGCGTCTCGCTGACAGCGTCTCGCTGACAGCGACGAGCTGGCGCGGAGACTACAACAGACTGCGGGCGGTGGAACCTCTGTTCCACCGCCCGCAGTCTGTCGTTCGGGGCGTGCGACGTGCCGCTGCGCGCCCGTCAGCCGTTCACGGGTCGGCTTGCCCGGCCCTCGGTGAGTGAGCGTGCCAGCTGCGCGAGCTGCAGGGCCGAGCCGAGCGGCAGCGCGTAGAGCAGGAGGCCAGCTTCGGCGCCCGTGAGCGCGAGCACGACCGCGATCCCGATGCTGGCCACGAGGGCGACGCCGAGGTAGGTCGCGGATGCGCGGCGGCTGGCGGCGGCCGGACGGGATCGCGCCACCCACGCTGTCGCGGCGAGCAGGATCAGCGCGAGCACGACCGGACCCGCGAGGAGCGCATCCGCCCACCCTGCCGTGCTGTGCACGGTGGATGCGGCGGCGGTGCCGCCGAAGAAGACCGCTGACGCCGTGACGGCCAGTCGACTGCCGTCTCGCTGCTCAGTGCTGCTGCTCATGAGTGGGACTCCTGTTCGTGGTTGTCGCCTGCGGACGTGGACGCGTTCTCAGCTCACCTGCCTCAGCTGTCGCCGCCGAGGGCCAGGATGATGGCGGAGTTCGCGCCGAGGCCGAGCGCCTTGAGGCCGGAGATGACGAGCGGCTTGTTGGCGTTGATGAGGGTCACGACGACGGGCTTGGCTGCGGCACCGAAGGGGATGCAGCCGATCACGGTCTGCGCGATGAAGTCGACGGGGTCGCCGGACTTGTACGTCGAGTAGGCGCCGTATCCGGCGGAGCCGATGCAGGCCGCGACGACCGCGAACGGGATGAGTGGCAGCGCGGCGCGGCCTTCGACGGCCTCTGCTTCGGCGCTCGCCTCTGCCATGAGCTGCTGGACGCGAGCGTCCTGCTCCTCAGCACTCAGGGAGGCGGTGTATTCGACTTCTGCGGCGAATGCCTCTTGCGAGTAGCCCCCGCTGTCGGCGGCGGTGGCTGCGACGGTGATGGGTGCTTGGGCGGCGTTCGCGGCGGTGCTGCCTGCGACGCCGAGTGCTCCAGCGACGACGATGGATGTGGCCAGGGTGACGGTGTTCTTCAGCTTCATGTTTCCTCCGTGAGTGTGCTCATCGAGTGCATGTTGCGTGAGTGCCGGTTGTGGCCCGACGTCTTCGACCCTATGAGGCTGGGTCTGGGGTCAGTCAAATGGATTCACGGGACACCCAGGATCATGGATGCTTCGTTCAGGAAGCGGCCCGGACACAGGAAAGGCCCGCCGGTGGCGGGCCTTTCCTGTGCTGTCGCGCGAGCTAGTGGCTCGTCGTCACTCGTTGCCGACTGCCGCGTCAGCGCCGTCGCGCATCTTCTGGATGTGCTCGTCGTGCTGGTTGCCGATCGCGGTCTCCGCGTGGTCGCCGGCCGCGTCGAAGGCGTGGTCGGTGAGCTGCTCGCCCTGCTCGCTGTTCGCTGCCTGGGCTGCCTTGTCGCCGATGTTCTCGAACACCATGGTGGTCTCCTTCGCTTCGTCGGATCAACGCGATTGCGTTGCATCGAGTTGAGCATCCGCACGTGGATGCGGGGTGTGCGGGAGCTTGACGTGCGGTCAGACTCGCACGGTGTCCGCTGGTACCGTCCGGTCGTTCTCGGCCCGCTGCGCGGCGAGCTCGAGGCCGCGTTCGGTGGTCGGGAAGCGCGCGGCGGCGGCACGAACCTCGTCGGCGGGGAAGTTCGCGCCGAAGAGCTCGCTGCCCGGCTGCAGCAGGAAGCTCTCGTGCAGGGTGCCGACGCGCACGGGGTCGAAGCCGGCCGCATCCACGAGCGCTGCCGCTGCCGCGAGGTCGGCATCGTCATCACCCGCGATGCCGATCCCCCGCCTGCCGGGGGCACCGGTCGGCCTCGGCCCCTCGTCGAGGTCGTGGTAGCCCATGTGGTTGAACGCCTTCACGACGTGCGAGTCGGAGAGGAGCCGCTGCACGAGCTCGCTCGTCGCCACGGTCGGGTCGTTGAGGTCGTCGCGCACGCCGTCGATCTCCCACCAGTAGTTCATCGCGTCGATGACGAGCTTGCCCCGCAGCTCGTCGAGCGGGAGCGTCTCGCGCGCGCCGAGCGGGAGCGCCTTGCCGAGGGGCAGGGCCAGGATGACGACGTCGGCCGCGGCCGCCACCTCAGCGCTCGTGCCCGTGGTCGCGCCCGGCACGAGGACGTCGATGATGAGGTCGATCTTGCTCGGCGCCCCGGAACCCGAGATGAGTACCCGGTAGCCGCTGCCGATGAGGAGGCGGGCCAGCACGGTGCCGACCTTGCCTGCGCCGAGGATACCGATCGTCGGCAGGGCCTCACTGGGGCGGTTCGGGTCGAGCTGGGCCTTAAACATTGATGGACTCCTTCGCGAGCAGTCGGCGCACTCGGGGTGCGACTTCGGTGCCGAGCAGGCTGATGGTCTGGGCGCGTGCGTCCGTCGGCAGGCCGATGACGTCGTACTTGAGGTCGAAGCGGCTGATGCGCAGGGCTTCCACCATGCGCGCGATCTTCGCGGCGACCGTGTCGGGCGAGCCGACGAAGAGGGCGCCGGATTCGAGCTCCATGAGGTAGCGCTCCTTGGTTGGCGGGTAGAAGCCGCGCTCCTTCCCCATCATCTCGACCATGGGCTTCCACGACTCCCACCAGGTCTCGGCGGCTTCCTCATCCGTCTCCGCGACGAGGCCCAGGGCGTGCTGGCCGACCCGGTTCGCGGGCATCCCGAACTTCTCGAGCGCCCGGTAGTAGAGGTCGACGTGGCCGGCGAAGCGCTCGGGCTGCCCGCCGATGATGGCGAGCATGAGCGGCAGGCCGTAGCGGGCGGCGCGCACGACCGAGTCCGGGCTGCCGCCGACGCCCACCCAGGTGGGGATGCCGCCGGGGCGCATGGTGGGGTGCAGCGTCTGGTTCACGAGCGGCGCGCGCACGCTGCCCGACCAGGTGACCGAGTCGCTGCGCTGCAGCTGCATGAAGAGGTCGAGCTTCTCTTCGAAGAGCTGCTCGTAGTCGGCGATGTCGTAGCCGAAGAGCGGGAACGACTGGGTCTGGGATGCGCGGCCCACGACCATCTGCGCGCGCCCGTTCGAGAGCGCGTCGAGGGTGGAGAACTCGTTGTAGAGGCGAACGGGGTCGTTGGTGCTGAGCACGGTGACGGCAGAGCCGAGGCGGATGCGCTCGGTCGCGGTCGCGATGCCGGCCAGGATGACGGGGGTCGCGGAGTCGACGAAGCCCTCGCGGTAGTGCTCGCCGATGCTGAAGACGTCGAGGCCGACCTGCTCGGCGAGTCGGGCCTCGTCGACGAGGAGGCGAACCGTCTCGGCATCCGACAGGGGCGTGCCGTTGACGTTCGGCACGTCGCCGAACGAGTTGAGGCCGATCTCGAACGGGAACCGGCCTGCGTCCACTGCGCTCATCTGCGTTCCCTGCTGCGTGCTCATGGGTCCTCCAAGTAGTTGACGCGTCAATCATGCGTCAGGGTAGTTGATATGTCAACTACGTGGCATGATGGAGGCATTCCGAACTCTGGAGGCCTCATGAACGCATCGCCGAGAACGCAGATCAGCGCCGAGGAGCTGCGCGTCTGGCGCGGGTTCATCGAGACGACGGGCGTGCTCAACTCCCGCCTCGCGAGCCGCATGCAGAGCGAGTCCGCGCTGTCGACGGGCGACTATGGTGTGCTGCTCGCCTTGCGCGAGGCGCCGGGGCGCTCACTGCGCTCCTCCGAGCTCGCGGCGTCGGTCGGCTGGGAGCGCAGCCGCCTCTCGCATCAGCTCGGCCGCATGGAGAAGCGCGGGCTGCTGCGCCGCGACCCGTGCCCCGAGGACACGCGCGGGTCGGTGGTCAGCCTCACCGAAGAAGGGGCGACAGCCTTCCGCCGCGGCTCGGTCCCGCACCTCAAGGCCGTGCAGGAGCTGTTCCTCGACGCCCTCTCCCCCGAGCAGCTCGCTCAGGTCGAGGCGCTGACGGATGCGCTGCGCGGGCACCTGGGACTCGACGAGTCGGAGGGCGGGTCCGATCTTGGCTGACAACGCCCGCTTCGCGACGGTCGTGGTGATCGGTGCCGGGCAGGCCGGGCTCTCGGCGGGGTTCCACCTGCAGCGGCGGGGCTTCGTGAGTGCCCTGGACGAGCCGGGGGCCGAACGCACCTTCGTGATGCTCGACGCGAACCCCGAGCCGGGTGGCGCGTGGCAGCACCGCTGGGAGTCGCTGACGATGGCGACCGTGAACGGCATCTTCGACCTGCCGACGTTCGCGCGCACGCCCGGCAGTGACGATGAGCCGAGTCGGAATGCGGTGCCTCGGTACTTCGCTGCGTTCGAGCGGGCGCATCCGCTGCCCATCCTGCGGCCGGTTCGGGTGCTCGACGTCTCGCGCGTCGATGCAGACCCCCGCGGTGAGCTGCTCGTGCACACCGATGCGGCTGGGCCATGGCGTGCCGGCGCGATCATCAACGCGACCGGCACCTGGAACAACCCGCTGCTGCCGCGCATCCCGGGCCAGGATTCCTTTCTCGGGCGGCAGCTGCACACGCGTGACTACGTGTCGGCGGAGGAGTTCGCGGGCGCGCGCGTCGCGGTCGTGGGCGGCGGCATCTCAGCCGTGCAGCAGCTGGAGGAGATCTCGCGCACGGCCCAGACGTTCTGGTACACGCGGCGCGAACCGGTGTTCCTGGAGGGCGGCTTCAACCCGGAGGTCGAGGGGCGGACCACGATCGCGAAGGTCATCGCCGACGTCGAGGCGGGCGAGCCGGCGAGCAGCGTCGTCTCCTACACGGGCCTCGGCTGGTCGCCGTACGCGATCGCCGCGCGCGACCGCGGGGCGCTCCAGCGGCGGCCCATGTTCACCGCGATCGAGCCGGACGGGGTGCGCGAGGCCGACGGCACCCTCACCCCGGTGGACGCGATCCTCTGGGCGACTGGGTTCCGCGCCGACCTCGCGCACCTCGACCCACTGGGGCTGCGCAACGAGCGCGGCGGCATCACGATTCGGGGCACGCAGGTCGCCGACGAGCCACGCATCCACCTCATCGGGTTCGGGCCGTCGCAGTCGACGGTCGGCGCGAACCGGGCCGGGCGGGATGCGGTGCGAGCGATCGAGAAGCTGGAACCGCCCAGCCGCCTCAAGTCGCTCCAGCCCTAGCTCCAGTCTCCACAACCCGTTCGGCACCCCGCTGGCGTCGCGCACGCCCGATTTCGAGGTTCTTACACACTCGAAACATGCCGCGTGCACCGTGGTCGGCGAGCGCGCATCCGGCATATTTCGGCGGGTGACCACCCACGACCCGCTGCTCAACATCAGCCAGAAGTGCACCATGCACACCACCTGCAGCACATCGGTGACGATCTGCACTCGCCCCCCGCTTCCGCGTTTCTAGAGTTCTCAACTAATCAGACGCACGCAGCGGAAGGCGCACTACATGACCAGCTACAGGGTGTCCATGGACATCGGCGGAACATTCACTGACATTGTCCGGTTCGACGAGGAAACCGGCGAGTTCAGCGCAACGAAATCCTCAACCACACCTGGCCAGCTGAGCACGGGCGTGCTCAGCGGCCTCGAATCGATCGTCGGCGATCTCACCGACATCGACTTCCTCGTCCACGGCACGACCCAGGGGCTCAATGCGTTCCTCGAGCGACGCGGTGTACGGGTGCTGCTCCTCGCAACGCAGGGTGTCGAGGACGTCTACCACATCGCCCGCGGACCACGCACTCGCCTCTACGACGCGCAGTACCACAAGCCAGAACCCCTCGTCGAGCGCAAGGATGTCGTCGGCATCGTCGGCCGCTTCCAGTACGACGGCACCGAACTCCAGCCGCTCGACGAAGCCGCCGTGCGTAGCGCGGCCGAGCGTGCGAAGGCGGAGGGCTACGGCGCCGTCGCCGTCGCCTACCTCTTCAGCTACCGCAACGCGGCCCACGAGCTCCGGACCCGCGAGATCATCCGCGAGGTGCTCGGTGCCGACTTCACCGTGGCCCTCTCACATGAAGCGGCCAAGGAGTGGCGCGAGTACGAGCGCACCTCATCGGCCGTGATCGAGGCGTACACGGGCCCCGTGGTGCGCAACTACCTCGTCGATCTCGAGGAGAAGCTCAGCGACCGCGGTGTCGAGGCTCCCCTCCACATCATGCAGTCGTCCGGTGGTGTCCTCACGGCGAACTCCGCCCGCGAACGGCCCCTGCAGACGCTCCTCTCCGGTCCGGTCGGCGGTGCCATCGGCGGCGAGGCCCTCGCGAAGATCGTTGGCAACAAGAACCTCATCGGCGTCGACATGGGCGGCACCTCCTTCGACGTCTCGCTCGTCGTCGACGGGGTTCCGGATGTCTCGACGGAGGCGACCCTTGAGGGCCTCCCGATGCTCATGAGCATCGTCAACATCCACACCATCGGCGCGGGCGGCGGCTCGGTGGCCTGGGTGGAGGCTGGCGGCCTTCGAGTCGGGCCGCGCTCGGCTGGCGCGCAGCCGGGACCCGCGTGCTACGGCCGTGGCGGCACCGAGCCGACCGTGACCGACGCCAACTTCGTCCTCGGGCGAGTGGATGCGAAGAACTTCGCAGGTGGGCAGATGAACCTCGACCGGGACGCGGCGAACGCTGCGCTCGAATCCGTCGGCGGCGAGCTGGGCCTCAGCGTCGTCGAGATGGCAGAGGGCATCTGCAACGTCGCGAACTCGCAGATGGCGCAGGCCATCCGCACCATCACCATCTCTCGCGGCATCGAGCCCCGCGACTTCTCGCTCGTGGCGTTCGGCGGCGCCGGCCCCATGCACGCGGTCTTCCTCGCGAAGGAGCTGGGCATCCGGGAGACCGTCGTGCCTCGCTTCCCCGGCGCCTTCTCGGCGTGGGGCATGCTGCAGGGCGATATCCGTCGAGACTTCACGGAGCCGTATTACTTCCTCGACGAGGACGTCGACGCGACGGACATGTCGCGGGTGCTGCGCGAGGTGGAATCGATGGCCCTGCACTCGCTCGAGAGCGAGGGCATCCCGGCCGATGACCGGCACGCGGAGCACGCCGTCGACGTCCGCTACGTCGGGCAGGAGTACTTCCTCACGATCCCCCTCGAGTCGGCCGACGAGCCCCTGACGGAAGGGTTCCTCACCTCACTCGGCGAGCGCTTCGCTGAGGCGTACGAGGCAAGGTACGGGCACTCGACGCTCGGTGCCCCACTCGAGATCGTGACCCTACGCACCCGGGTCGTGGGTCGCCTGAAGGGCGCATCCACCTACTACATCGGCGAAGCCGAATCGCCGTCCTTCACCCATGAGACCAGGAGGGTCATCTTCGACGGGCAGGAACTCGACACCCTCGTCACGGAGCGCGACGAGCTCCTCGCAGGTCACACCTTCACCGGCCCGGCGATCGTCATCGAGGCGACGGCCACAACCGTGGTTCCCCCGGGCTTCGAGGTCTCCGTCGACGCGCACGGCTCACTCATCATCACCAACCTCGACATCGAAAGTGAGGACTGAACCATGAGTTCCACCACAACCTTCGCTCCCGTCACGGTCGACCCGGTCACCGTGGAGATCATCCGCAACGCCCTCACGAGCGCAGCCGAGGACATGAACGCCACGCTCATCCGCTCGGCCTACTCGATGATCATCTACGAGGGCGGTGACTGCGTGGTCGCTCTCCTCGACAAGAACCACGCGGTGCTCGGTCAGTCCGCGGGGCTCCCCCTCTTCCTCGGCAACATCGAGACGTGCTCGAGAGCGGTCGAGGAGAAGTACGGGCGCGACGTCTGGCAGGAGGACGACGTCTGGATCCTCAACGACTCGTACATCGGCGGCACGCACCTCAACGACGTCACGATCTTCGCGCCGGTCTTCGTCGACGGTGGCCTCGTCGGGTTCTCGGCCACCCGCGCGCACTGGATGGACGTGGGCGGCAAGGATGTCGGGGCCTCGATGGATTCGACGAGCATCTTCCAGGAGGGCTTCCGTATGGGGCCGGTGAAGCTGATGTCGGCCGGCGTCGAGACCGACGTCGTCGAACTCATCCAGACGAACACCCGCTTCCCCTATCAGACCATCGGCGACATGCACGCGATGGTGGCGGCCCTCCGGATGGGTGCTGTGCGGATGCAGGAACTGGTTCGCAAGTATGGGATCGACGTCATCGAGACGGCGCGCGACGAGATCTTCCGCCAGACCGAGGCGCTGGAGCTCGAGCGGGTGCGGGATATCCCGGACGGCGTCTACTCGGCTGAGGGCGTGCTCGACAACGACGGCATCAACCTGGACGTGCCGATCCCGATCAAGCTCGTCGTGACGGTGTCAGGCAACCAGATCGAGTTCGATGTCACCGAGTCGGCTGACCAGACCGAGGGGCCGGTGAACTGCGGGGTCGCGCAGACGATCTCGGCGCTGCGGGTCGGTTACAAGATCCTCGTCAGCCCGGAGAGCAACTCCAACGGCGGTTCGTTCCGCCCGCTGACCGTCAAGGTGCGAGAGGGTTCCGTGCTCGGGGCAGTCGCCCCCGCCGCCTGCCAGTGGTACTTCTCCCACCTCGGAATGCTCATCGACATGGTGTCCCGCGCGTTGGCACCAGCACTCCCGGATCGGGTCGCTGCGGCCAGCCACGGTGACTCGATGATCCTAACGAGTGCCGGATTCGACCCGCGCGTCGGGCGCGAGTGGGTCTCCATGGAGGCGACCCTCGGCGGCTGGGGTGCGTGGAACGGTGCGGACGGCGAGTCGGCGCTCATCAACAACGTCAACGGCTCGCTGCAGGACTTCCCCATCGAGATGGTCGAGACCAAGTGGCCGTTCCGCATCCGCGAGTACTCTATCCGTCCCGACTCCGGCGGAGCTGGCCAGTGGCGCGGCGGCAACGGCGTCGTGCGCGAGTACGAGTTCCTCGCCGACGGCGTCTTCGGCCTCTGGTTCGAGCGTTCGAAGACTCCCGCGTGGGGGCTCTTCGAGGGCAGCGGCGCCACGGGCCCCGAGGTGGTCATCAACCCAGGCACCGCAGAGGAGAAGCGCACGCTGAAGCTCAACGCGGAACCCGCGAAGAAGGGCACTGTCGTGCGCCTCGCCGTCGGCGGCGGAGGCGGATACGGCAACGCAAGCAAGCGTGACCCTGCGGCCATTCGCTACGACGTCGAGAACGGCTTCATCACGGCAGAACGAGCCGCAGCCGACTACGGCTACCAGCCAACATCCTGATCCCCCTAGCGACACTCACTCCCCTCCAGAGAAAGAGCACTCATCATGAAGACTAGGAATGCTGTCCTCCTCCCGGGCATCGCGCTCGCCTCGGTCGCCGTTCTCGCCGGCTGCAGTGGCGCTGCACCGGAGGCAACCGCCAGCGGCGGCGAGGAAACACTGAACATCGGGTTCTTCGGCTTCGCGGCCGCCAACTCTTTCGCACAGGGCACGTGGGGCGGGGTCGAAGCCGCTGCGGAAGAGCTCGGCGCGACCGCGGAGTTCGTGGATTCGAACTTCGACGGGCAGCTGCAGGCGCAGCAGATCACCGACGCCGTCACGACAGGCCAGTTCGACGTCATCATCATCCAGGCGAACGACAACCTCGCGGTCCAGCAGCCGCTGGAGTCGGCGATCTCGGCAGGGATCACGGTCGTCGTCGAGTTCACCGCAGTGGGGCCGGACTTCGAGATGGTGGACCCGCAGATCGAGGGCGCCATCTCGATTGTCGATCCGGCTGTGACCAACGGCGAGAAGCTCGGCGAGATGGGGCTCCTCGCGTGCGAAGAGGCCGGGTCCGACCCCTGCAAGGTCGCGTACATGGAGGGGTTCCGCACCCTCGCCCTCGACAATGCCCGCACGCAGGCCGTGGTCGACACCCTCACCGAGGGCGGCGCTGACGTCGTCGCCAAGGTCGAGGGCGGCTACACGGCGGACACCGGCCAGGCCGCGTTCCAGGACATCATCACAGCCAACCCGGACGTCGACGTGGTCATCGGCTCAGCACAGGCGGTGGGCGGCGCGAAGCTCGCGGCGGGCGCCGACAGCGATGTGCTGTTCGTCGGCAACGGCTCATCCAGGCAGGCCATCGAAGCCGTCAAGAACGGCGACTGGTTCGCGACGTACTCGCTCGACAACTACGCGAACGGGTACAAGGCCGCTGAGCTCGGCATCGGCAAGCACAACGGCGAAGAGGTCGAAGTCGCCATCAACGAGGCCGACCTCGCACCTGGCAAGGGCATCGGCACCGCCGAGAACCTCGAGGGCTTCGAGTCGACCTACGACGACTGACCCGGTTGCCTGGCGGGGCGTGACGCCCCGCCAGGCCCCCAGGCCCGATGACCGCAGACACGAGAGGAAGCAGCTGTGGACAGCACCGCGGTACTCCCCCGCACACCAACCATCGGACTCGACGGAGTCGGGAAGTCCTACAACGGCGTCTCCGTGCTGCGCGACGTCACCCTCGAGATCGTGCCAGGCGAGATCCACGGTCTCCTCGGCGAGAACGGTGCGGGCAAGTCGACGCTCCTCAAGATCCTGGGCGGCGCGATCCCCGCAGACGCCGGCACGCTCACCTTCGACGGCACCCCCATCCGGCTCTCGAGCCCTCGCGACTCGATCGCACACGGCGTCTCGCTCATCGCTCAGGAGCTGGCGCTGCTTCCGAGGCGCACGGTGCTCGAGAACGTCTTCCTCGGGCGCTGGGCGAACGCGGCCGGTTTCGCGACGCCTGCCGCCGACCGGATGGAGTTCGACCGCCTCTGCGAGGAGTCGGGATTCGACCTCGACCCGTCGGCGCTTGTCGGTTCGCTCCCGCTCGGCAAGGCGCAGCAGGTCGAGATCCTGAAGGCCCTGGCTCGAGGGTCCCGAGTGCTCTGCTTGGACGAGCCGACGGCCGCGCTCGGCGAGGGAGAGAAGGAGCAGCTCCTCGCCGTGCTCCGGGCCCTCGCAGCCAGGGGCACGACGATCGTCATCGTGTCGCACTTCCTTGAGGAGGTGCTCGGTATCGCCGACCGGATCACCGTGCTGCGAGACGGGGCGCAGATCACGACGGAACCCGCCGCCGGGCACTCCACCGAGTCGCTGGTGCGGCTCATGGTCGGGCGCGAGGTCGCCGCGCTCTCGCGAACTCCGGAACCCATCCAGGCGGATGCTCCTGTTGTGCTCCGAGCATCTGGCATGAGCAGCGCTCGAGTCACGGACATCTCCCTCGACGTCAGACGGGGCGAGATCCTCGGCCTGGCCGGGCTCGTCGGCAGCGGCAGATCAGAGGTGCTCCGGGCGCTGTTCGGTGCCGACAGGATCAGCGCTGGGACGATCGAGGTCGACGGATCCGAGGTCAAGCGCAACAGCATCCGCCAGATGATCGACCGAGGCCTCGCGCTTGTTCCCGAGTCGCGGAAGGAGAGCGGCCTCGTGCTGCGCCGAGACACCGTCGAGAACATCGCCCTGCCGTCGCTCGCATCCAGGCAGACGGGCGGGATCCTGCACCGTCGGGCGGAGCGGCAGTCGGTCGACCGCGTCATCGCGACCGTCGACGTGCGCGGCACCGTACGCAACGTGCCGCTTGGTGCGCTCTCCGGTGGCAACCAGCAGAAGGCGCTCTTCGGGAAGTGGCTCATCACTCCCCCGAAGGTGTTCCTCATCGACGAACCGACTCGAGGCGTCGATATCGGCGCCAAGGTCAACATCCACAACCTCATCCTCGACCTCGCCGCAGCCGGCACAGCGGTCATCGTCGTGAGCTCCGAGCTCGAAGAGGTGATGGCGCTCGCGCATCGGATCCTCGTGATGCGCCACGGCCGCATCGCCGCCGAGTTCACGAGTCCCGCCGACCGCGAGGACATCATGTCCGCCGCTTTTCTCTAGGAGTTGAACACCGTGACCACTGACACCGTGCCCGTCGAGGCCGAGACGCGGCCGCTGCATAAGCGCATCGATCTCAAGGACTTCGGCATCCTCGGCGGCCTGCTCGCCATCATCGTCTACCTGAGCCTCTCGACGTCGACGTTCCTCACCGGCCAGAACATCGTGAACCTCCTCGACCAGGCCGTCGTCATAGGACTGCTCGCTGTCGGGGCGACGCTCTGCATCGTCTCTGGCGTCTTCGACCTCTCCTCCTCCGCGACCCTGGCCGTCTCCGCGATCGCGGGCGTCTACTTCACCTCGCAGTTCGGGGTCGGGGTGGGCTTCGCGCTCGCCCTGCTGGTCGGAGCACTGCTCGGCACCTTCACCGGCACGATGATCGTGGCAACACGGGTGAACTCCTTCATCGGCTCCCTCGCCATCAGCATCATCTACCGCGGCCTTGCCGTGGTGCTCACGGGCGGCATGATCCTCGCCGTTCCGGCCGAGCATCTCGAGGGCTTCCGGGTCTGGGCGACACCCGTGTTCGGCGGCATCTCTGGCGGCACGATCCTTTTCGCGGTCGCGGCGCTCGTGCTCGGCTTCGTCCTCTGGGGCACCACGTTCGGCCGACGCATCTACGCCGTCGGTGGCAACGAGGAGGCGGCTCGTCTCTCTGGCGTTCGGACCCCGCTCATCCACATCTCCGTGTTCGCCATCAACGGCGTCTGCGCGGCCGCCGCCGGCATGGTCCTGGCCTCCAGGGCGGGCTCCGCCCAACCGTCACTCGGAACGGGGATGGAGCTCACCGCGATCGCCGCCGTCGTCATCGGCGGGACGAGCATCCTGGGCGGTGCCGGTGCCGTCTGGCGCACGGTCGTCGGCGTGATCATCCTCACGGTCATCGGCAACGGCTTCAATCTCCTCCGCTGGGACACGACCTACCAGCAGGTCGTCACAGGCGCGCTGATCCTCATCGCGGTCGCGGCGGATGCGTGGTTGTCACGGAAGTCGAGACGGGCGGGAGGATAGACCCGACAGCGTGCCGCGCGTCCGCGCGAAAGGCTGGCGCAGGCGGCGTCATCAGGCGCACGATGCAGTGAACTGGAGCGAGGAGGCACCATGCGGATCGGCGTTCGCGTGTCCGAAGACGAAATATCGGCAGTCGGAGTGCTCGGAGACGGCCGAGTGCTCTCGGCAGGGGCCAGGTCGCAGCTCGGCTTCGTGGCCTCCGTCGCCGCGGCGATCGCCGAGCTGCGTGACGCAGGCGGGGAACGGATCTCCTCGGTGGTGTTCGACGTGAGCGAGGTGCTGGCTCTCGACGCCAGCGCGAACGTGACGTCGGTGCTCATCGAGCCCCGGTCCCCGCTCGAACCGCGCACGCACTTCTGGGCGGCCGAGGACATCCCCGTGCGAGTCGAGGCGCTGCGAGGCGGCCACAACGCGCTCGGCCACGAGCTCGTGGAGCTGAGCACCGCGGAGCTGCACCGCCTTGTCGACCGGGTGCCGGCCGGGGCGCAGATCGTTGTCTCCGCCGCCGGTTCCCCCGTAAACGCCGAGCACGAGCGCCGCACGGCGGCCGCCTTCCGGGCGCGATCCTCAGCCGCGAGCGTGGTCGAGTCGAGTTCGTTCTCCAGCGACAGCCTCCTCTCGCGAGAGTTCACCGCGGTCGTGAACTCGCTGCTGCTCACGAGCGCCGAACTGCTCGCCTCGGGGCTGGCCGACGCCGTCGCGACGCTCGCTGACGACGCCGTGCGGGCGTTCGTCACGACCAACGACGGTGGATGCACGCCGCTCAGCCGACTCCCCATCACCCCGGTCCACTCGTTCCGCGCGCAACCGTCGGTGTCGCTGATCGGCGCAGCGACGATCGTCGGCAGGTCGGAAGGGTGGATCGTGATCGCGAGAGAGGGCGGCGTCGTGATCGGCGAACTCATCGACGGTCTGCCGGCGATGCTGAACCGCACCGATCTTCCCGGGGGCGCATCCCTCGCCTCGAGCGCGGCCCGAGTCGTGCCGCTCACGGAGATCCTCCTCGCCGGTTCAGCGACACCGACGGCGACGGTACTGGTGCCGGGCGGCGAGAGGGTCCTCGCCCCCTTCGGACTCGCGCCGTCGGCGGTCACCGGCGAGGACCTCGTCGCGGTCGGCGCCGCCGTCGCACCCATGTCGTACTGGCACCACAGCGTGACGACGGCGCTCGACACGGCAGGCATGAACCGGGCGCTCCAACACGGCGAGACCGTCGCTCGCGCCAACCTCGTGGCGGCGGGGGCGGAACCGGCGGGTGTGCGCATCGCCGAATCCCGCGTGCTCAGCACCGCATACGGCGAGACCCACATGGTGCGCATCCGCGTGCGCGGCGTCGCCCAGACAGCGAAGCCGGGGCTCGATGCCTCCCAGCTCCCCGAGGGTTCGCGCACGCCGGTCGCCGGCACCGTCCCGAGCCTGGGAGCTGGCGCGTGAAGCGAGAGCTGACTGAGGCCGACGTGCGCCACCTCTGCACTGGCGCACTGTTCGTCGCCTGCACCGTCGACCACGGCGGCAGCCTCCAGTACCGCAACCTCGCGCTCTCCGCCATGTCCGCCACCGGCCGCAGGCCCCTGCTCGTCTCGCCTGACGAGCTCGACCGCGACGCCATGTCAGCGTCACTCGGGTTCGTGAACAAGGGCCTCATGCCCTCGGAGATGATTCCAGTGGGAGACGAGTTCGAGACGGCACTAGAGCTCCTCGCCGCGCACCTCGGCCAGCCGCTCCAAGGCGTCTTCCCGTTGGCCGCGGCGAGCATCAACGCCATCGTGCCGCTGTACGTCGCGCTCCGCACGGGCCTGCCCCTGGTAGATGCCGACCCCATGGGTCGCGTCTTCCCGCTGCTCGATCAGACGACGTTCGCGCTCGCCGGCCTCAACGCAGGCCCCATCGGGCTCACGGGCCCGACGGGCGAGACCGCCGTCCTCGAAGTCCTCACCCCCGCTCGCGCGGAACGCATCGTGCGCGCGCTGGCCGCCGAGCTCGGCGGCTGGGCCGCGACAGCCTCGTACCCGGTCACGGGGGCGCAACTCGTGCAGCACGGGGTCGTCGGCAGCATCAGTCGCCTCATCGATATCGGCCGCATCCTGGACTCAGAGAAGTTCACCCACGAGAAGCATGCTGAGCTGACCAGGCTCCTCGGGATGAAGAAGGCCATCCGCGCTCGTGTCACCGCCGTGGAGGGTCTGTCCCGCCCCACCCTGCCCGGCCTCCCCGACCGGCCGTCGAGCGTCACGCTCGTGGACGAGGCGCAGGGGCGGATCATCCGCCTCGAGATTCAGAACGAGATCCTCATGATGCTCGTCGACGGAGCCGTGCACGCGATCATCCCGGACATCATCACGATGCTGAGGCCAGAGGACGCGGGAGTGACGAGCCTGGAGGATCTCTGGGTCGGCAACAAGCTCGACCTCGTGTCGTTCCCTGCCGCCGAGCAGTGGTACACGCCAGACGGGCTGTCGCTGCTGGCTCCGATGACCACCCACTCCGTCAGTGGCCTCGGCGAGAGGGGCCGCCGGTGATCGCTCCACGTCGAGGTGTGAACCTCACCGACCTCCTCGCCTCGCAGTCGGGCGACGAGCTCACTCCGCATCACCTGCCCGCGCACCCGCAGGCAGTGCGCGAGGTGATCATCATCACCAACGTCGACGACGTGCTCGGCGTCGGCCCCGACAGCATCGTGCTTCTCGGCGAAGAGCTGGCGCTCGGCGGCTGGGTCGTCTCGGTCGCGCTCCGCTACGCGTGGGAGCGGCACGCCGTCGCCGTGATCGTCTCCGAGCAGGTGTTCTCCGACTCGATCATCGAACTGGCCAGGCGCTTCGGCGTCGCGCTCCTCACCACGAGCTCCACGATCGACCGAGCGGCGGTGTCGCTCGCCAGAGAGCTCGGAGCGCTGGAGGCCGGCGTGCTGAGCCGACTGGATGCGCTGCAGTCGCGCGTCGCCAGATCGACGTCGCCGCAACGGGCGCTCGAGGCGCTTGCCTTGGAGTTCGGAGGCGCAGGGGTGCACCTCGTGGTGGGTGGCATCGAGCTGTTCGGCGCCGGACAACCGCCGGCGGACGCCATCGAGGTTCGCCGCGTGCTGAACCCCCGAGCGTACGACTGCGAGCTGCGTGCCCTCGTTGCACGCGGCCAGCAGGAGTTCGCCGACCAGGCGCTCGCGAGAGCCGCCGCGACCATCCACTCGCTCCTTATGGCTCAAGAGCTCGCCGACATCGACGCGGCCGCGCCGCTGCTCAGCTTCGCAGAGCTCGCCGGCACGCCCGCGGCACCCTCCCTGGACCGCGAGGCCACCGTGAGATCCCCCCGCGATGACGCACGTGCGCGGCACGGGGCACCGCTGACGGTGGTCGTGCTGCGGGTCGAACACGACGATGATCTGGCCGCCGCGCGCCTCGCGCCGGTCGTCTCGCAACGGTGGCGGACCGCGTTCCCCAAGCTGCCTCTGGCCCGCGCATCCGGCGGCTGGTTCGCGTTCGTGCCGCAGGAGCGAGCGGAATCCGAGCTGCGGCGCAGCCTCGAAGGCCTCCTGTCCGGTCTGGGCGGCGAGGCACGTCGACTTGAACTGGCCGTGGGCCTCGCATCGGGGTCGGCGGGAGAGGAATCGGCGCTGCTGCGGCGTGCGCATCTCGCTTCACGACTCGCGCGCAGGAGCGAGATCGTCGATGTCGAGAACATCGGCGTCCCATTGCTTCGCCGGTTGCTACCCCGCGAAGATGCGCTGGCGCTTGCCGAGGTCAGCTACCCGGACCTTCTCGCGGATCCGCAGGCAGACGAGGTCATGCGAGCCGTGCTCGCCTACCTCGACGCGGCGGGGTCCGGCACGGCCGCGGCCATGCGGCTCGGGGTGCACCGCAACACGCTGCAGGGGCGGCTGCGTCGCGCCGCCGAGCTCGGGATCAGCCCTGATCGGCCAGAGCTGATCCTGCCGGTGCACCTGCTCCTCACAGCGCTTGTCGCCGACAGCCCCCAACAGCTCCTCCCCCTTACCGACCGAACCAACCACGAATCGGAGTCCCACGAATGACCGCACCCGCACAGCTCTCCCTCGCCGATGCCGCCAGGGAGGCGGCGACGAGGCTCTCGAGCATCCTCGTCACCATGACCGCTCTCACGCCGGACGGCACGGAGGTGTCCCGCCTGTACTCGACGCATCCCGATACCTACGCGGTCGGCGGCCGCAAGCGCATGGACCCGTCGCAGACCTCGCCGCTCTGGAAGACGCAGGTCGTGGAAGGGCAGCAGGCGTTCCTTGGCGCCGACCGCGACGCGGTGCGCGAGTTCTTCTTCGACTGGGAGACCATCGAGGGCCTCGGCTGCGGTGCGATCGTGAACACTCCCGTGGTGCTCGACGGAGAGACCATCGGCTCCATCAACTTCCTCGGCAGCGAAGGGAGCCTGACTTCCGATTCGGTCGAAGTGGCGCTCGACATCACGGCCCGGGCGACTGCAGCCGTCGCGGCAGCCCGAGCAGAAGCGTTCCCCGAGGTGTCCCGATGACCCGCTTCACCACGCGGGGCGGGTCGCTCCGCATCCGCAACGGACTCGTCTTCGACGGCACGTCTGAGTCACTCGAGGCCAGGGACGTGCTGATCGTGGACGGTCTCATCGTGGACGAGCAGACCGTCGACGCCGCGTCACGAGACGTGCCGACGCTCGACGCGAAGGGCGGCCTGGTCACTCCCGGTTTCATCGACGCACACCTGCACGCGTACGCCCTCTCGCTCACGCTGCTCACCAACGAGACCCGCCTGCTCAGCTACGTGGCGCTTGTCGCGAAGCAGCGGCTCGGGCGCACCTTGCACCGCGGATTCACGACGGTGCGAGACGTCGCGGGCGGCGATGCTGGTCTCCACCGAGGCATCCAAGAGGGGCTCATCGAGTCGCCGCGCTACTACTACACGGGTGCGGCCCTGAGCCAGACCGGCGGGCACGGCGACCCGACCGGTGCCGACGATACGCTCTGCTTCCACTCGGGGCCGGGCCTGGAGATCGTTGACGGCGTCGAGGCCCTGCGCCGCGCGGTTCGAACTCGGATGCACGGGGGCGCGCACGCCATCAAGATCATGGCTTCCGGCGGGGTCACCTCTCCCTCCGATCCGCTCAAGATCCCGCAGTACTCGCTCGAAGAGATCAAGGTCGTCGCCGAGGAGGCGGGGCGCCGCGGCTCGTACGTCGCCGCACACGCGTACTCCCCCGACTCCATCCAGCATGCACTGCTCGGCGGAGTGCGCTCGATCGAGCACGGCAACCTGTTAGATCCGCCAACCGCGCAGGCGATGCGCGAGGCGGGAGCCTACCTCGTTCCGACACTCGTGACCTATGACGCGATGTCGCGCCACGGGCGATCGTTGGGGATGACGAAAGTCGGACTGAGCAAGAACGCGGAGGTGCTTGAGCAGGGGAAACACGCCATCGAGCTCGCCCGAGACGCCGGCGTGCCCGTCGGGTTCGGCTCCGACCTCATGGGTGATCTCGAGAGCGAGCAGCTGCAGGGGCTCCGACTGCAGAGCGACGTCACGGGCGTGCTCGAGCTGCTGCGCAGCCTCACATCGGTCAACGCGGCCCTGCTCCGAGAGGATCGGCTCGGCCGCATCGGCGCCGGCGCGTTCGGCGACGTGCTCATCTTCGACGGCAACCCCTTTGAGACGCCGGAGCTGCTGTGGTCACGGCAGCGGCCCCGCGTCGTGCTGGACGGTGTTCCCATCGCGGCGTCGGCATCGGCAGCGGCTTCGCAGTGAACCGGGTTGTGCTGCGCGGGGTCTGGGCGGACGACAGCGGCATCGGTTCGGGAACCGGTCCCGACGCCGGTACCGGTGCGTCGTTCGGTGCCAGATCAATCGACGGCTTCGCCGCTCGGCTTGGTCAGACTCGAATCGAAGAGGAGGGCGGCGAGGTCGTGTGCTCCACAGGGCTGGGCTTCAGCGCATCCGGGAACGCCGCTCAGCTTCGCTTAGCGGCGAGCGCGGGGGCGCGGCGTGTCTCCCAGGCGCTGCCAACCGGGTCGGCGGAACGTGCATCCGTCGACCTGGTGGTGGACCTCGATTCGTTCTTCGACCGGGGGGCGGGTCCGGCGGAAGTGCAGCGCTCGGCCACGCTCGCTGGGGCGTCAGAGGGCGGCTACGAGTTCCGGATGCTGGACTCGATGAACCTGCGATCGTCGTCCCTCAGGGTCAGCATCCGGCAGCCGGACGGCGGCGCCACGCACGCGCCGCCCTTCGAGCTCGCTCTGGCACGAGCCGTCGCCCGTGCACGTGATCTCGTCAACCTTCCCGCTTCGGCCTTGACGCCGACGCTGTTCGCTGACCGGACCGCGGAGCTGCTGCTCCCACTCGGCGTGAGCGTGGCACGCCGCGACGCGGCTGAGCTCGAAGCCCAGGGCTTCGGCGGGATTACCGCGATTGGCAAGGGCGCGGACAATTCTCCCGTGCTGCTCGAGTTGGCGTTCGGCGAGGACGCAGCCGAGTGCACGTTTGTCGGCAAGGGAGTCACCTACGACTCGGGTGGGCTGTCCTTGAAGTCTGCCGAGGCGCTCATGGATATGAAGTCGGACATGGCAGGCGCCGCGGCTCTCGTCGCGGTGTTCTCCCTGCTCACGCAGTTCGCACCGGGCAGGTCGTTTCGCGCCGTCATCGCGCTGGTCGAGAACATGCCTGGCCCGAAGTCCGTCCGTCCGGGCGACGTCGTCGTCCTGCGCGATGGATCGACGCTGGAGATCCTGAACACCGACTTCGAGGGGCGTGTGATTCTGGCGGATGCACTTGCGTTGGCTGCTGAGAGCCACCCAGCATCCATCATCGATCTCGCGACCCTCACCTATGCCGCGCACCACGCACTGGGTTCGCGATACGCCGCCCTGGTGGCGTCAGACGAACGGCTCACCGAAGCCCTGACCGATGCCGGCTCACGCTCGGGCGATCTCGTCTGGCGGATGCCGCTGCAGCCGGAGCTCGATGAACAGATTCGTTCGGACATCGCTGACTACAAAAACTTCCCCGGCAAGGCCGAGGCCCGCGTATCGACGGCTGCGCTGCTCCTGCATCAGTTCGTCGGCGGCATTCCGTGGGCACATATCGATATGGCCGGACCCGCCTTCAAGACATCTGTGGATGCCTTCTCGGCAAGCGGCGGCACCGGGTTCGGCGTGCGCCTGCTCACCGAGTTCATTGCTCGGGGCGGCGCAGGTCGCCGCTGACCCCCAGGCATACGGAGGCAGGGCGACCTCGCGGGCTCATGAACGGTGGATTCCTCGTATCTGGAACCCGGGACAGGCGGCTGTGTGCGCGGTGCACGTTCGAGCAGGTACGGATGCGCCAGCCAGACTGTTCGCGTACGGTCGCGCCATGACGACCCTACAGAACGTATCCCCCGCGTCCGGCGACTCGAACGACTCCTCGACGGGCGACGAGAACCTGCGCGACATCATCGAAGAGGTCGAGGGCGAGCACGGGCGCGACGGCGCGGCCGCGATGGCGGACAAGCTCCGCGACCGCACCGAAGAGACGCAGCAGGAGGAAGAGAACCCTGCCGAGGAGCAGAACTAGACGGATGGGCACGTCAGGCCGTTGTGACCGCTAGCGTCGTGTCATGACTCGCCCCGCCGCCACCCCAACCGTCCAGGTCGACGACGACCGATTCCGCGTGACCGAGTGGCACTTCGCGCCCGGCGCCGAGACCGGTTGGCACACGCACACGATGCCGTACGTCGTCGTGCCGCAGACGACCGGGACCCTGACCGTCGAGACCGAGACTGCTGACCCGTTCGCGATGGAGTGCACGGCGGGCGTCAGCTACAGCCGCGAGGCCGGCGCGCACCACAACATCGTGAACGACCGCGACGAGCAGTTCACGTTCGTGGAGGTCGAGGCGAAAGCGGCACCAGGGGCGTGAGTCACGCGCCACGGCGGCGCCTTCCGTCGGCTGCGACTACGACTGCGACTGCGACTACTTGGCCGATCCCCTCGGCTTCTCCCCGACCGCCTTCGCCGCTCGGACGCCAATGCGGGCACCGTAGAGGACGAACCCGAGCAGGGCCGCGCATCCCGCCAAGACAACCCCGATCATGACCGGGTTGGGCATCGGGATCATCACCACCAGGCCGGTCACGAGCGCCAGGACGCCGGCCGTCATCGTGGCGCGCTTCGACCGCATGTGCGCCGCGAGCCAGGCGACGTCGCTCGACATCGTGCTCGGCGTGCGGATGCCTGCGATGTCGTTCCGCTTCAGCTGGCCCGAGGCGGCGGCCTGGGCCATCCACATGACGAGGAGCCCGGAGCCCGCCATGACGATTGCCAGCACTATTCGAGCGGCAAGGGGAGTATCCATCTGCACCATCGTACGGAGCAGGCCGTCGTCGCGTTCCCGCCGGCGGGCGCGTATTCCTCGTTCTATGCGGCAGGTCCTCGTGCCCTAGCGTTGTCGACGTTCCTGTTCGGCGAGATTCCCTGGAGGTCAGCCTCGATGCCTGATCAGCTTCCCCCGTGTCCCGAGTGCGCGAGCGAGCTCGCCTACGAGATGGGTGCACTGCTGGTGTGCCCGATGTGCGGCCACGAGTGGGTGTCCGGTGACGCCGACGGTGCCGAGGCACACGTCGAGGTTCGGGACTCGGTCGGGAACGTGCTGGCCGACGGCGACTCCGTCACGATCGCGAAGGACCTCAAGGTCAAGGGCGCAGGCGGCGGAACGGTCAAGGTGGGCACGAAGGTCAACGGCATCCGCCTGATCACGGACGGCGTCGGCGACCACGACATCGACGCGAAGGTGCCAGGCTTCGGGCAGATGCAGCTGAAGTCGAGCGTGGTCAAGAAGGTGGGCTGACGACGAAGCCGGCCGACAGCGGGATTCTCGCTGCCGGCCAGCTTCGTTGATGAGCCTGGGCTCGCTACACCAGCTCGGGCCGGCGGATGCTCTCCGCTCCCCCGTCGATGAAGATGACCTGCCCGGTGACGTAGCCGTTGTCCTGGCTCGTGAGCCACGCGAGCAGGTCCGAGACCTGGATGGGGTCGGCGGCCGGGCCGCCGTATGGTGCCGGGGCACCCGCATCCATCGCCGCGAGGCCTTCCTCGGTCTCGAGTGCAGCCGCGGTCATGGGGGTGAGGATGACGCCGGGCGCGACGGCGTTGAGCGCGATGCCGGCCTTCGCCCACTCGGCGGTGGGGGCGTTCTTCCGAACCCAGCGGGCGATCGACAGCTTCGAGGTTGTGTAGAGCACCGAAGAGCCCGTCGCGTTGGCGGTGGCACCGAGCGAGTCGGCGTAGGCAAGCGCGCCAGCTTCGTCGCCCGACTCGATGAGGTCGAGCAGCTGCTGGTCGACCTCCTCGAGCGCGGCGAGGGATGCGACGACGGCTGCGCGGGGCGCGTCCGACTTCGCGAGCAGCGGGCGGAGGCCCTCGAGCGTGGCGACGGCGCCGAAATGATTCACAGCGACGGTGACCGGGGCCGGGATGACGAGGCCCGCGATGGCGAGCACGCCGTCGACCACGCCGCCGCTGAGCTCCTCGGCGCGGGTGATGAGCTCGGCCCGGCCCTCGGCGGTCGTGAGGTCGGCGTTGATGTCGGCGTTCTTGAGGTCGACGCCGATGACGGTGTGCCCGTCGGCGCGGAGCTTCTCGGCGGTGGCCTTCCCGATGCCGGAGGCCGAGCCGGTGACTACGTAGGTGCGGGTCATGAGGGGGTGTCCTTATCGTCGTTGATGAGCCAGGCGGGGAGGAGCGCGAGCAGCTGCTGCTGGACGCGTTCGGTGGGTTCTGGTGTGTCGCTGAGCAGCCAGGCCGTGATGACGGCGAGGCTGCCGCCCGCGACGTACTCGGCGGCGACCTTCGGGTCGAGGCCTGCGGGCACCGTGAGCCGCATGGTGCCGAGGGCCTGCTCGGCGAAGGCCGCGCGGACGGCCCGGGCCGCTTCCGTGGTCGTCCGGCTGCCGAGCACGCCGGCGTAGAGCGTGCGGCGCTTCGCGAACTCGGCGACGAGCTGCGAGGTCGTCGCCCGGGCCGTCTCGATGGGGGTCGCGGACGCGCGCAAACTCAGGTCGAGTTCCTCGATCTGCGTGAAGACCTCGGTGAGGATGCGGACGGCGAGCGCGTCGAGGTCGCGGAACTGCGCGTAGAAGGTCGAGCGGCTGACGCCGGCTTCGGCAACGATCGCTGGCACCGTGACCTCTTTGCCACGAGCTGACAGCTCCTCGACGGCGGCGACGATCGCGGCCTGCGTCCGGGCGGGGCGAGGGTCAGGCGAGCGAGGCGTGGCGGTCGTTGGCACACGACGAGCCTAACAAGTTTCGGACGGTTGTCCAGAAAGTGCGGACGACGTGTGGTGCAGGTTCGAGTTGTCCTCAGTCGTTCCACTCGCCCGTGTCGAGGAACGCATGCATCCGGTCGAGGTGGGGTTCGAGGTCCCAACCCTGCGCCGCAACCCAGGCGTCGTTGTAGTAGGTGTTCGCGTAGCGGGCTCCCCCGTCGCAGATGAGGGTGACGACGCTGCCCTTCTCACCGGCGGCGAGCATCCGCGCGATGATCTGGAAGGCGCCCACGAGGTTCGTTCCGGTGGATCCGCCCGCCCAATGCTGGGTGCGCTCACGGAGGACGCGGATCGCGGCGACGGAGGCGGCGTCCGGCACCTGGATCATGTCGTCGATGACGGTCTCGATGAACGACGGTTCGACGCGTGGGCGGCCGATGCCCTCGATCTTCGAGCCCCGACCGGTCGCGTGGCTGCGGTTTCCGGTCTTCCAGGCCTCGTAGAACGCCGAGCCTTCCGGGTCGACGACGGCCAGACGGGTGTCGTGCCCGCAGTACCTGGCGTAGCGGCCGAAGGTGGCGGAGGTGCCGCCGGTGCCGGCGCTGACCACGATCCAGCTGGGGATCGGGAAGCGCTCCAGCGTCATCTGCGAGTAGACGCTCTTCGCGATGTTGTTGTTGCCGCGCCAGTCGGTGGCGCGTTCGGCGTTGGTGAACTGGTCGAGGTAGTGCCCGTCGAGCTCGTCGGCGAGCCGTTCCGCCTCGGAGTACACGTGGAGGGGCTCGTCGACCATGTGGCAGCGGCCGCCGTAGAACTCGATGAGCTCGATCTTCTCGGGGCTCGTGGTGCGGGGCACGACGGTGACGAACGGCAGCCCGAGCATCCGCGCGAAGTACGACTCCGACACGGCGGTCGACCCGCTCGACGCCTCGACGAGCGTCGTGCTCGGGCCGACCTGCCCGTTCACGATGGCGTAGAGGATGAGGGAGCGCGCGAGGCGGTGCTTGAGCGACCCCGTCGGGTGCACCGACTCGTCCTTCAGATACAGGTCGATGCCCCACTCGGGCGGCAGCGGGAAGACGTGGAGGTGCGTGTCGGCGCTGCGGTTGGCGTCGGCCTCGAGCACGCGGATCGCCTCGCGCATCCACTGGCGTCGGTCTGGGGTCTCGGTTGCGTGTGCCACCGATCCAGTATGCGACGCGAGCGGCCGGATGCTTCGCCGCGGCCGGTGAGGTCGGCGCGCCGGTCAGTCTCGGCGTTCGACGACCATCCCGGTCGGGACCTCGGGCACGTCGCCGGGCCACGGCCCGAGTCGCACCGCGTTCTCGGGCACGCCCTTCTCGGTGGCGTAGTCGGCGACGGGAACGGACACGCTGGTGAAGCCGTTGTCGGCAACCCCGGGAGTCGAGGAGGTGCTCGGCACCCACCCGGTCTCGATGCCGACGGCGGTCATGTCGATGCCGTCGTCCACGGGTCCTGTGTAGCGGATCTCGACTGCGATGTTCGGCATGTAGCCGTCGCGCACCGACCACGCCGATTCGGTGAGAAAGACGAGGAGCGCGCCAGGGTTGGCGAGCTGGTACCCCTCCTCCAGGGTCACATTCACACCGAACCCGGTGTTGCCCTTGACGTTGGGGGCCGACCCGCCGACGTCGGAGAAGGTGAGCCCCTCGATGGAGTCGAGGGTGTCCTCGAGCTCGACGAGCGTCTGCCCGCCGGTCTCGGCGTCGCGAGGGATCTCCGGGTAGGCGGGCCCGCATCCGCTGAGCACGGTGGAGGCGAGCAGCGCGGTCGCGAGTGCCGTCAGGAGTCGGGGATGCGCGGAGAACATACCGACAGGCTACGGGCTGGCCGCGAGACCGATCGGCTCGAGACGCATCAGCTCGCGCAACCCGGGCGAGGAGTCGGCTCGCATGTCCGGCAGCAGGCTGGCGCGCGCCGTGCGCGTGCGTTCAGGGTCGCCGCTACGTCAGGTGCTCCGCTTCAGGACGGCTGAGTCGGAGAGCGCGATGAGGTCGGCGGCGTGCAGCCGCGGCCAGCCGTACACGGGGTCGACGAGGGCGGGCGGCAGCGCGTTCGCGCCGTAGACGGCGCCGGCGAGTGAGCCTGCAATGGCGGCGACGGTGTCAGTGTCGTTGCCTCCGCGGACGGCCCGCTCGAGTGCATCCACTGCGGAGGTCGCACCGGCGATCGCCGAGAGTGCGCCTTGGAAGGCGCGAACGACCCAGCCGTTCTGTTCGGAGAAGTCGCGCGGGTGCGCACCGGGCGCGAGCGCTTCCTCGGTGAAGCCGCGCCACCGGTCGCGGCGTTCGTTGGGGATGGCGTCGAGCTGGCCGAGGACGTCGAGTTCGCCGGTGAGGATGGCGTGGCGGATGCTGAGGCACCAGAGCACGCAGGCGTCGGCGTTGTCGTCTTCCCAGTGGGTGAGCTGTGCGATGCGGGTGGCGGCGTCGGCGAGGTCGCGCTCTTGGCCGTCGGCGAGGTAGCCGAGGGCGACGGGGCCGGTGCGCATGAGGGCGCCGTTGCCGCCGCTTCGGCCGGCGCGCAGGTGGACGTCGCGCGCCGTGCCGCGGGCTCTGTCCTCGGTGACGTCGCCTTCGAGGGCGGACAGCACGGTGCGCGTCTGCGCTCCGACGTCTTTCGCATCCCGAGCCCACTCGCGCCAGGCGACGACGATCTGCGCAAGCACGCGGGCGTCGTTCAGCGACTCCCCCACGGCCAGGGCCTGGAGGATCGGTATCGCCATGGAGGTGTCATCGGTCCACTCGCCGACCGCGTGGCCGAACACGCCGACGCCGTAGGACACGGGCGTCGCATCCGAGAGCGGCGGCCCGAACTCGTACTGCGAGCCGAGGGCGTCGCCGACGGCAGATGCGAGGACGGAGCCGCGTGCGCGGTCGAGCTGGGGTGGCGTGAGGGTCATGCCTCTAGTGTGCGACGTGCCACCGACAAGCACGCTGCGCGGGTTGAAGCAGAGGTCGAGTCCGAGACAATCCTGCGTACTGGCGTAGCAAAGAGGCCGAAAAAGTCGACCAGTACGCGAATGCACCCAAGCGGCGTCACGCTGGCTTGCAAAAGACGCTACGTTCACCTCGTCGATTCAACGTCGAATCGTGCGGAGGTCCGGGGGGACAGATGGAATTCTGGGGAAGCATCGCCGAGTGGGTAGCAGCGTTCGCTGCAGTCTCTGCTCTCGCCGCTGCAGTTTGGGCTGGCAGGACTTCCGCGGCATTGTTCACGATCGAACGAGCTCGCGATCACGCCAACGCGAATCGCATCAGACAACAGCAAGCGACGCTGATTTCTGCGTGGACGGTTTCCTGCCCCGATCACGAGCTCGAGCTGTCTGGTGGTGCGCCCATCGAAGAGCGCGACGGCGTGAGGATCCAGAACTCTTCGAACGCTCCTGTCCATGATGTTGTCGTTCGAAGCAGCTCACTTGCAGGCACCAACAAAGACGCGACGTTGAGCATCGTTCCGCCGGGGGATCTCGTCATGCTCCGCAACAAGAAATTCCCCTGGTCCCTCGCGAAGCCGAGAAGCTACATCAAGGGCGCCATTCACCCGATCACGAAGCGCCCCGAATGGCGCGTGCACTCCATAGCGTTCACCGATCCCAGCGGCGTGCGCTGGGAGCGAAGTGGCAGTGTGCTCCGCGAGCTCGATGGAAGCATGGATGCAACACCCGCGATGGCGGGAGGGGCCCATGTCTGAGCCTTCCTCGACCGACGAAACGTTCTATGTCTATGGCCTCATCGATCCGAAGGTCGCTCGCTATGGCCAAGACGACGTGTACGCAGTGTTCTATGTGGGTAAGGGAAAAGGACGACGTTGGAAGCAGCATTCCAGGGACGTCCAGGATGCGCTCATCGTCTCCGAGCGACTCGGTTCGAAGCAGGCGACGATTCGTCGCATCTTGGAACGAGGTGAATCGATTCCTGCGCTCATCTTCGCGGAGGGTATCGAGACGGAGAAAGACGCCTATAACGCGGAGCAACTCGCGATGACGCTCGTTGAGGCCTTGCTTCGCACACAGGGCCGCTCACTGTCGAACGCGACGCCCGGGCATGGACAGCAGGTGACCCGCATCCCTGGCACGCTGATCCAGGAAGTCGAGCAGGGCGAGGACGGCAGAGGCCAAGAACCGATAAGTGCCTCGTTCCCTCGCATACCTGTCGAGATAAGCCCGCGGCGACGCAATGTCAGCGTCCAGCCGTTCAGCCATCCGGTGCTTCTCGTGAAGGGGACGCGCGAGCCGCTCGCTCTGTTCGAGAATCGGCTGGCCGACACGACTCTGCTCTCGGCAGACTTCGATGCTCTCGCCGACCGGATCAAGGTGCTCGAGTCAGTCGATGTCGAACGCGAGCGGCGCGGCTGGGACCCGGACGATCCCTGGGAAGGCGCAGAGGCGAGCGTCAGAGCTCGCCGCTACTGGCCCATCGCGGGTTGGAGGGTCGCCTCGTGGATGCAAGGGGCCGGAGACCGTCCGCGGGAACTGCTCCTGGGTATCCCGACGCCAAGCGGTCAGACTGTCGTTCGATATGCCTGGCGCATCGACTACGACGGGGAGTGGGAGTTCTACCCGGAAGGGAAACGTTGGGGCATCCCTCTCGGAGAGCAGGTGCTCAAGCACGAGCTGCTGAACACGGTGCTGGTGGAGAACCGAGACGACGACTCTGACGTTGAGACGCAGGTGCTCCTCAATCACGCGGCGGGGTGGCGCCACCTCCAGTGAACGCTCGGGCCTGACGGTCAGGCCGGATCACTTGCCCGGGCGGCGGCTCGCTGCGGGTGAGGTACATCGTCCGGGACCGAGTGCCCGTTCTGTGCGGCCAGAGCCGCCGGAGCTCACAGCGCCTCGGCGGCTCCTCCGGTCAGACAGTGCGCGGGGAAGCGAAATGCTTCGGTTACGCGCGAGGGGCAGTCTGAGGCGCGGAAGCCGGTGTTGCGTCTACGCCAGCGCGGGCAGGCAGCAGCGTCCCGACGGCGAAGAACCCGGCAAGCACAACACCCCAGATGATCGCGGCCAGTACTCCGCCGACGAGGAACGGGAAGTTCCAGATCGCGATGATCAGCACGAGGACAAGCCCGATGCCGCCGGCCAGCGACGCGACCGTGACCCACGACGAGGCCACCCCTTCGGCCGCATCCCGCTTCAATCGCGCGCGGAAGGCGACGACGGCGAAGCTCGCGAGGGTCATCATGACGATGACGCCCACGGCGCCGGCTCCGGAGTACCAGGTGTAGATCTGCAGCACGGGGTCGAGCTGCGCGAGCGCGGAGACGACGACCACGACTGCGGTGATGATGGTGACCCACAGGGATGCGCGTGACGGTGCCGAGTGCTTCGGGTGCACGGCGGCGAGGGTGCGGGGCAGCACGTCGCGCTCCCCCAGCGTGAATAGGTAGCGGGTGACGATGTTGTGGAACGCGAGCATGCACGCGAACATGCTCGTCACGACGAGGACCTGCACGATGTCGGCCATGATCGGTGCGACCACCTCGCCGGCGAGTCCGACGACAACGCCGGCCGGGTCCTCGTTGGAGAGGGCGACCGCGTCGTCGGCACCGAGGCCAGCGATGACGAGCCAGGACGACACGAAGTAGAGGGCGCCGACCGCGATGACGGCGATGTACGTGGCGCGGGGAACGGTGCGCTCCGGGTCGCGGGCCTCGTTGCGGAACACTGCGGTTGCTTCGAAGCCGAAGAAACCGAGGAACGCGAACAGCAGGCCGAGGCCGGGCGTTCCGGAGACCGCCTCGCTGACGCTGAACGGCAGCGTCGTGAGCTCGCGCCCGGACGCGAGGACGCCCACGTCGATGACGATGACCGCGACGACCTCGAGCACGAGCACGACGCCGAGCACCTTCGCGGAGAGGTCGATGTTGCGGTAGCCCAGGAACCCGACGATCGCGATCATGAGGGCGGAGATGAGCCACCAGGGCACCTGCATCCCGGTCCACAGCTCGACGAGGTTGCCGGCCTGCACGCCGAGGTAGCAGGTCATCGAGACAGTGAGCAGCACGTACGAGAGGAGGGCGATGGATGCGGTACCCAACCCCAGGCGACGGCCGAGACCGCGGTCAACGTACGAGTAGAAGGCGCCCGCGTCGGGCACGTGCGGAGTCATCCACGCGTAGCCGACGGAGAAGAGCAGCAGGATCGCGGTGGCGACGAGCACCATGAGCGGCGCCCCGACGGAGCCGGACACGCCGAAGATGATCGGGAAGTTCGCGGCGACCACGGTGATGGGCGCGGCGGCCGCGATCACCATGAACACGATTCCGGGCACGCCGAGCTTGCGGGTAAGTGTCTGCGTCAAAGGTGGGGTCCTCTTCTCGGGCGAGCCGAAGATAGGGGGTGGGCTCGCGCGGGTACCTGAGAACTGTAGTGCGGCAACGGGCTGGCCAGCACGCATCCTGGGCGGTCCCTAGTACAGCAGATTCAGCGTTTTCCGCTTCATCGCACTGGGAGACAGGGAGTATACAAACGGCCCGCGAGCGTCGGCGAGCCCATGGATGCGCCGCTCGTGCAGCAAGAAGAGTTCCGCCATCTGCTCCCCGGTTCGGCTGCCGCTCGCCAACGAGACGACGCGTGCGTCGTGAGTGTAGATGGCGTGCGCTTCAAGCGGTCTCGTGGCTACCCGGTGATCCTTCGTGAGGAGAATGAACCCTGCCGCGGTGCCGGCCGCGATCCACGTCTCGTCCTGCATTCGTTGGGCCTCAGCGTCACCAAATGCGGCGGCGAGCGTCGTCACCCACCAACCGGCACCCTCGAGCCTCGATCGCACCGTTCGCTGCCCGAGAGAGCGATCCAGGAGAAACCGAGGCCCCGACATGTCAGGCTGCTGCTCGCGTGATTAACGAGCGGATTTCAGGAGCTGTCAGCCCGTAGTCCTCGGCAACATCGCGTTTGGACTCACCAGCCTTTACGCGGCCAACGACGTCGTGAATGCTGACCCCGATTCTGGCGATCGTGGGCTGCCCCCCGTTCAGACGTGGGTCGACCATCACGTCGATGGGCTCGAAGAACGGGAGGCGAATACGCTGCGCGAAGCCATCACCGTAGTCGATGCTCTCCAGGAACTCCGCGACAACTTCATTGAAGACACCCTGCCCATTCCGAACAACGATGAGCTGGTCTTCTCCCTTTTCGTAGAGAATCTCGGCCCCGTCAGTCCTGAGCTTGTCGCTGAGCAGCGCCTGCCGTAAGCCCATCTCCTTGCGGAGCACCTCCACTGCGGGACGGATGCGCGTCATATGAAGTCCTGCTTTGCGAAACGACTCGACGATGAACGCCTCGGCAAGGGCATCGAAGGGAACGGTGAGGCCTCGCCCCTCGGTCACTCCCGTGAGGAGTGGAGGCGTCCAACCTGCTTGACCGTCGCGCTGTGCGAACTGTTGCCCGTTGGCCCAGCGAGCGAACGACGAGGACGGCGCCTGAACGATCTGTGCCGCTTCGCTCTTGCCATAGAGCGGCAGGGTGTAGGCGGGATCGGCAAGACGCGTTTGCATGCAAACAGAGTACTCGACAGCCTGAGAAGGCGATCGGAAGCGAGCCTCGGAGCTACAGATCCCTGATGCCGGTGAGGCTTTCGTTCCGACAACCCGAACCTCGTCGCTCCGGATAACCCTCCCGCGGTCGCCTCGGCCCTGCATAGCGCGAGGTCTTGCTCTAGCTGAAAACGAGCGGAACACCACACGAGCAAGCACTCTTGCGCGTGGCCAAGTCACGCAACTCGCTGACTAGCGCTGTCGCCAGCGCGTCACCGCTCGTGTTGTGAGCTTCCAGTCGCCTCTTGAATGCGCCAGCCTTCGACGAGTTGAGTTCGCAACCCTTGCGTCCCATGTGAGCCACGATGGCAGGCAGATCACCCTTGCCGTTACCCGCGAACCAGATCCCATTCTCCCCATCAGGAAGCGTTATCTCCGTCGCTTGTCCAGGGCCAGTGACGCGAACCGCTTGGAACAGATCGCGATACTGAGGCGCCACGCGCGAAGAATCACCGCGCGCCACGGGTTTTTCTGATAAGTGGTGCGCAAACTCAAGAACCCGGGACTGCACTGTCGCATCCTTCTGATGGTTTTGAGTCCGCTGGGCCTTCTCGTCGAAAACCTGCTGAGCGGTACTCGTCTCAGCCGGCAAGGCTTCATTGATGCTCTCGAGTTCCTCGCGAATAATAGCTTCAACCTTTTCGGGAATCTCGAATTCTTTGGAGAATGCATCGAAGCGATAGCTCGAACGTGCGTGGAGTGCAGTGAGGAAACGTCTAGCCTGCTCGTCTTCAGCGCTCTTGGAAAGCGCCTCAAGCACCACTGGGTCAGTGAGCGCGGCATGAATTTCGAACGCCTCTTGGAGTTCTTCGTACTCCTGCCGCTTCTGCAACTTCTCGCGCTCCCCCTGCCTCATCAACCATATGGCGAAGGGGATGACGATAGCCGTAACGAGACCGAGAACGAAAGAGCCAATATCGAGGGAGATGTCCACGATTCGAGTGTAGTGGAATTGCATCCAACTCGGCGACAGTTACCTCAATACCCGGGGGATGGGCGGATCCTCCAAGGATTACACCGACAATCCGAGGACATCCAATCTCAGCGGACGATACGCCGGGGAAACAATGTCCAGCTTTCGCTTCAGATAATCCACGAAGCACTCAAATCGAGCACCATCTTGCTGAACCGGGGCAGTGAGCTCCAGAATGACGCTCCTGACGGACGCGGCCTGTCAGCAAGCACAACCCGCTCCGCTGCGAGTTCTTATTCCGACGTGGGCTCCGTGCGCACCGGTGGCCGCAAATCAATCGTCGGCATGTCTCCCGCGTCCGCCCCGCGCTTCGCGAGCAGCTCGATCATGTCCTCTTGCCGCGGCTGGCCGAGGGTGAGCCGGTACATCGTCAGCGCTTTCCGCAACCGCTCGTACTTCACCGCGTCGCGGCTAAGCCGGTACTGAGCGATCACACGGTGGATGCGTGCGTCTCCCGGGTACATCCACCACGGCGAGAACTCCCCCAAACCGTTATCGACCCCCTCGGCCGCGTCGAACGCGGCCCGCCAGGCGCGCGCATCCGTCGATGCGAGGGCGTCAGCCCAGTGCGCGGCCGCGACGTTCTTGCGCACGGCGTGGCCAGCGAATCGGTTCACGCGTCCTTCACGCTGCTCGAAGTCGACGGGGTTCGACGGCAGGTTCCAGTGCACAACCGAGTGGCTCCACCAATGGAAGTCGATGCCCTCCTGTCCGACACTCGTTGAGGCGAGGATAAACGGCGCGAAGGGGCTGTTGAAGGCTCCTCGCACTTCGCCCTGGCGGGCACCGGTCTTCGCATCCGCGTCCGTGTTCTGCTTGCCGCCGTAGCGCAGTGCGAAGCGCGCCGTCAACGGGATGTCACCTCGATCGAGGGTGGTGTCGTGGGCCACGTACCGGGCGGGGCGCAGCGTCATGGCCTCGACCGCGCGCCTGGCCAGAGCGAGCAACTCATCGTCCCCAACCTCTGCTCCACCGTTCTCGCTGTGAAGCTGGAAGAGGTACTCGTCGAGCACGGCGCGCAGGTTGCCGTCGGCGCAGTAGTCGAGCACGCGGCGCCACCGTGTTTCGTCTGGGTCGCGGGAGCCCTCCCCGTTCCTGCCGTACAGGGTCTCGAGCAACGCGATGCTCTCTGGTCGATTGAAGAGTGAGCGGATTCCCTCCGCGAGCGCGAATGCCGCCCGCCACGCGCCGCCCTCGGTGACGAGGGGCCCGGCGACCGACCGGATCGCTCCGAGGGCAGCGTTGCCGGGTGCGAAGGCGGCAAGGCGGGCGAGGTCAGTTCCGCCAGCGCTCTGGTCCGCCTCGGCCCCGTAGGCGCGACTAATCACCTCGTCGCTCGTCTCGTGCCCGTAGGTCGCAGGGCCAGCCGTTCGCGCAAGGTCAAAGGCTTCCGCGACGTGCAGTGTGAGCCCCTTGGAGCCACGTTCAGCCCCGCGGAGTTCTCCGTGGCCCTCGCCTTCGTCACCTGGGTCGTGCAGCTCGCGGATGAGGTCGGACGCCGACGCTGAGGCGAGCTCTTTGGGCACGGCTCCGGGGTAGGCGAAGTAGGCGTTCGCCCCGGTCGCGGAGCTCCTCCCGGACAGTCTGCGTTCGACTCGTTCGAGCAGCTCGTCTGGGCCGAGCAGCGTCCCGGCGTAGCCAGCAACCTCGGATCCCGCGGAGCGTGCGCCGGCGAGCGGGTCGCCGATGCTGGCGAGGGCGGGATGGGGCCAGAACAGCGCGAGTGTGGACATCGCTGCGGGGCGCTCGCCTTCGCTGAGGTTGTAGGCGAGCCGTCGCGCGGCGACGGCTTTGCGCCCGTCGGTGGAGTTCTCGCGGAACAGCGTGCGTTCGCCGGCCATGCGTCGCTCGGCTTCGTAGCTGAGGAGTCCGGCGACAGCGCCCGGCACGGCGGACCAGGCCGAGAAGATGACCTGCTTCGTCACCGAGCCGTCGGCGAAGGGCTCGTAGACCACGCCGGGGGTCACGTAGGGCATGGTCGGGGGCACCCACAGCAGCTGCCACCAGCCTTGACCGACGGTGTCGTCGGCGAGGGCCCGCAGATGGCTGTTGCCGAGGTCGACCGGGTCGAAGCGACGCAACGCGTCCGGGTCAAGAGAGCGGGTCGCGCCGAGGGCAGCTGCGATGGCGGTGGGGTCGATGCTCGTCGAGCTGCGAGTGGATGCGCCGCTCCTGAACACGGCACCCCTGCTCAGCCTCCACTGCTGGTTCGCCTGTGTGTCCTGGGAATCCTGGGCGTCGGCCCAAGCCGACGTGTTGGTATGAGCGGCTGCCAGAGCCGCATCCCGCGCGGCGGTGAGCCGGGCGGCTGGCTTGTAGCCGTCCATGAAGTTCGAGAAGTACGGGATCGACTTCCAGTACTCGAGATCGATGGGCGCCTGGAGCGCGCCGCCGAGCCTTTGCAGGGTCACCCAATCGAGAACGTCGGCGGCGGTCGGGTCCTGCGAGCCGAGGTGCCTGACCTGCACGAGGTCCTCGCGCTCGCCGAGTGCGGGCCGTTCCGAGCGGGTCATCACGGGGCGCAGCGCGAGGCTGACGTCGGTGGCAGCGGCGGCGGCGTCTGCCCCGCTCGTGAGCGCGTGACGGTACGCGGCAAGGGCGCCCGCGACTGGCGCATCCGCACCCGCCTGCCCTCCCATGAGGAAACGGATCGTCGCGAGGAAGTCGGCACTGTGGTCCTCGTCGTCCTCGGCGTTGGTGAAGGGCTTGTACGGGGTGGCCGAGAGCAGCAGCACCTTCGCGGCGGGGTGCTGGAAGAGGGCGTCGGCGAGTTCGCCCGCTTCGCCGCTCTCCGGGTCCAGTAGATGCTTGAAGCGCTGGAACTCGTCGAGGATGATGAGGTCGGGTTGCAGGGTGTCGACGCCGGCCTTGCCGAGCGCGTGGCGCAGCTTAGCGATGGAGTTCTGCACGCGGTTCCAGATCTCCGAAGGGATGCGCTCAAGGCCGCTCATCTCGTCGCGGAGCTGCTCAAACCGGGCCAGCTCGCCCGAGTGCTCAATGTCGGCATGGAAGGCGTCCGCGATGACCGAATCTGGTGGACCATCCAGCTCGCGCTTGAGCCAGTCGACGCGCCGCGCGAAGGCATCCGTGCTCTTGACTGTCCCGGTGAACATCACCCGCGTCGCCCTGCGCTGCGCTGCATCCGCTCCGGTCAGGTGGTCGAGCACGACGGCGAGCATGGCGCGCTCGTCGGCGTTGCCCTGCCGCCAGCCGCCGCCGCTGAAGGAAGTTCCGGGAGTGAACGAGACGAGGTTGACCTTGGAGTTGCCGGCTTCGCCGCCGTCGAGTTTCTTGCTCTGCTTCGCGAGCAGCGTGAGCCGCGTGGTCATCTCGATCTGCGTCTCGCCGGTGACGTTGAGGCGCTTCAGGTTCTGTCTGGCGAGGTCCTGGTTGCTGCACACGTAGACGATGTCGATGCGTGGGATGCGCCTGCGTTCGAGTTCTTCGACGCTGCGTGCGACGACGCCTCGGGCGATGATGCTCTTTCCGAGGCCGGTCTCGTCTGCGACAAGGAAGCGCCCTGAGGCGGCGGCGCTGTCTGCACCGTAGAAACGGTCGATGACGTGGGCGACGGCGTCTCGCTGAAATCCCTTGAGTCCGTCCATCACGGCGTTGGCGTCGACCGCGCTCATGCTGTGGCTCCCGTGAGTTCGAGGTGCGCGGCCCACACCTGGTTCCAGAGACTGTCGAAGCCTGGAGGCATCATGGCTTGGTCTTCGCCGTGTTTGGCGAGGTAGTCGATGATGCGCTTCGCGTCGGCGAGCCCGTCGTGTCCGGCGGCGACGGCGCGGAGGAGCGCTTCGAAGAGCCCGCCCCCCTCCACCGCATCGCTTCCGACTGCGGTGCCGAAGAAGCCCGTCGCCCCTGTCCCCTCGACGGCGGGCATCGCGACGCCCGAGAGTTCGAGCAGGAGGGTGAGGAGCCGCACGAACGACGCCCGGTCGGTGAGCTGGCTGGCGACGATCGCGTCGCGCCGCTCGGCGATGTCGCCCGCGAGCTCTGCGACCACGATGGTGCTGCGTTCTCGTCCGTCGGCGTCGCGTGCGGTGAGCACCACGAAGGGGCTGATGTCGGTGAGCGCCACCTCGTCCAGGGTCTCTCCCTGCGGGTTGGCGAGGGTGGATGCGGCCCGCCGCAGGTCGGGCCGCGGCAGGAGGTGCCAGTGCAGCGTGGCTCCAGCTTTTGCGATGCGGCGTTCGAACGAAGCCCGGTCGCCGTCGCCGAGCTGGACGCGCAGCGAGTACGGTCCGTCGCCGCCGATCTCGATGTGGATGCGAAGGCCCGCGAGCCCGCGAAGGAGGTCCTCGAGACGAGCCTCGGCAGCTTCGTCCTCGGGCTCCGATGCCCCGCCGTCGCTCTGGTAGGGCTCGATGAGATTGCCGAGGGCCGCGAGGGTGGCGTCGACACCGAGTACCGAGGTCTTGCCGATGAGCTCGACCATGACTTCCACGTTCGTCTCCCAACCGGGTCTGGTGGCGTTGGCGGAGCCGAGGAAGACGCGCGAGGTGTGTTTGTGGTCGACGATGACGACCTTCGCGTGGAGCCCGACGAGGCGGTCGGCCGCGCGCACGGGTTTGGCGGGAACTACCGCGGCGGCGGGCCCTGCGGCGTTGTCGGCAGTGTCGTCGTCGCCGGTCTCGATGTCGGCCGTGTCGTTGGCGGCGCCGTCGAGCACGTGGGTCTGCAGCTTCGAGCTGCGCAGCGTCGCGGGTGCGAGCCGGTCGATGGTCTCGACGCGCGAGACGAGGTGCGTCTCACCCCAGAGCTTGTCGCGGAGTGCGGCGAGGCCGTCGTCGGTGACGAACGGCGAAACCACGAGTGCTCTGCGCCCTGACAGCTCTGGGCGGGTGGATGCGCCGACTCCGAACGCGTGGAACGCCAGGTCTCGAACGCCGGTTGGCAGTTCCCACTGGACGGTGCCCCAACGGTCGGCGAGCGCGTCGATGCGGGCGATCCGGTCGGCGGCGACGGGGTGTACGGCGAGCTTCGGAAGTGTTTTGAGCAGCGTGACGAGCGGTTTGTTCTTGCGCCGCGCATCCAGCTTTTGGCCGGCCGGGGCAGGGGTGCCGTCGAGGCGCACGAGAGTGTCCCAGCTGCGGTCGGCGGTGAGGTTGCGGCTAGCGCAGAGGAACCGGTAGCTGCGGTGCTCGCCTGCCGCGTATTCGAGGTACCAGACCTTGGGGTGGAAGATCCCGCGGCGGGCAGTGACGGGGTGGAGCATCGGCTCGAGGAAGGCGACGAGCTTGCTGGTGGTGCCCATGGAGATCTCGCCGGCTTGCGCGAACACGTCGATGCGGTCTGCGGCGCGGCGAATGGCGTTCAGGATGCCGAGCTGGTCGTCGGCGGAGCTCACCCGGTGCGAGGCGAAGCAGAGAGGAACAGTGAGTGCGGTGGCGAGGTCGAGGGTGAACGTGGTGCCGACGGCGTGCACGAGCTCGTAGCCGGGTGGTGGGGCGAGCTGCTCAGTGAGGGCGGCCCGGGTCTGGGGTTCAAGCATCGTTCGCTCCGCTCTGCGCGTTGAGGCCTGCGTGCAGGTCGACGAGCATCCGTCGCACGCTGTTCCACCGGTAGGCGAGTGCCCCCGCGCCGGACCCGCCGCTCCAGTTCACGAGGCGCTTGGGGTCGCCGATGCGGGCTTGGGCACCTTTGCTCTCACGTTCGCATTTGATGACGAGTGCCCTCGCTTCGCCGTTGTCGGCGAGCTCGTCGAGTGTCCCGTGTCGCAGCAGCGCGGTCCAGGCGGTGACGAAGCGGCGCGTGCGAGCGGGCACAATCTGACCACGCTGCAGTTCGACTCGGTGGATGAGCTCATCGACGTTCCAGGTTTTGAGGTCGACGTGTTCGGGGAGCGTCGAGGCCCAGGCGGTGAGGCGCTGCCGGTAGTCGTCGACCGGGTTGGCGACGGCGTCGTAACCGGCGGCTTCGTAGGCCTCGGCGAGCAGGAGGTTGTAGAGCAGTTGGGCGCCGTGGACGACGGCCGAGAAAGCTCGTGCGTGGTCGAGGACCGCGCGCGCGTCGCCGGTGGCCCGGAGCACGGCGGAATCCTCCCAGGGTGCTCGACTGTCTTCGCCGGGGCCGTCTTGCGTGAGGTGCGCGAGGAGTGTCCCTGGCGTGGTGGTGAGGATCCGTTCGCGAAGCCATTCGGCTTCGCCGCGGCGGAGGGCGAACCCGCCCGGCAGCTCTTTCGGGAAGCCTGACGGTGGTTTGGGGATGCTGGTGTGCCAGGCGCTGTGCTGCGTTCCTGCTTCGTCGAGGTCTCCCCCGCCGTTAGCGGCAAGGTGCTCAGCGAGCGCGTCTGCCCGGGAGGCACTGGGGTCGGTACGGATCTGGAGGCGGCCGAGGAGGCCCCAGTACATCGACGATGGAAGGGTGCGCACTGCCGCGCCGGCGGTCATGCCGATGAGACCGCTGTTGTCGTCGGTCTTCCTGATCGCGCCGATGAGCGTGCGCTCGAGGTTGTCGGCCTCGGCTGCAGGGGTGGCGTGGGTGGATGCGCGTGCGTAGGCCCAGGGCACGAGCAGCATGTAGCGGGCGCGTGTGTGGAGCACGGAGGTGCCGGGGAAGAGCATGTCGCCGAGCGGGTCGCGGATCGCGCTGAGCCCGAGCTCGTCTCGGCTTTCGCGGTCGGTGAAAAGACCGATGATGTCGCGCATGCGACGCTGCTCTTCGGAGGAAGCGTCGAGCCAGGCGATGAGGGAGGGCATGGGCACATTCTCCTGTGTCCGCACCCGACTCGTCCGTCCTTGATGCAGAGTAGATATGTCTGCCGAGTCGTGACTCATCGAAAGACGGGCCTTGACCCTCGATCGTGGACACGGTGTCGGTTCGGTTATGCCGCTTCCGCGAGGGTAGCGGATGTGGTCGCCGTGTAGGCGGTCTCGTAGCTGTTCGGGGTGATTTGGCCGATCGCGGAGTGGCGTCGGCGTGTGTTGTAGCGGTTCGCCCAGTGGAACAC